>DMPD01000335.1 GCA_003456125.1 Cyanobacteria bacterium UBA8156
CATTTTTATTTAAAATGACTATTACATCACATCGGCGGCGCTGAAATTGGTAGCCATGAAATTCAACAACCGGGCAATGTTCACCCCGTTCACCGAGAGCAGGGTATCAGCCCCCGACTGAGTAGCATTTAGGAAACTGGCCCCCACCAAAGTATTGAAGGTCGTTGCTGGCGAAGTCCGAGTCCGGTCTACCCCATCCACAAAGTCGGCAATGGTGTCGAAACTGCCCGTCGTCCGGATCACAAACAGATCGTTGCCCGGGCCACCAATCAACAGATCGTTGCCCACACTGCCAATCAGCGTGTCATTGCCATCGCCGCCGTTGAGCGTATCATCCCCCAGACCGCCATCGATCGAGTCGTTGCCGCCCAGACCAAACACCAAATCATTGCCCCCAAACGCGGCGATCGTGTCACTGCCGGCACTGCCCGTCAACTGATCGGCGTTGTTGTTCCCCAACACAATGACCCCCCCCGTGGCCGTCAGCTGCCGCAGTCCCGGTAGAGCGTTGGTATTGCTGGCGTTGGTCAGATTCAGTCCCACCAAAACCGGGTCGTGATCTGAAGAGCGGAACGCATTGGGTTGGAACAAAGCGGGGTTGTTGCGGGGAGGATTGTCGGGATTTTCACCGGGATTCACCACATCATCGTTGTAGTCGAGGGCCGGCGGCTCAAAAGCATTGATGTTCCACTTGGCGGAGCCGGTCACTTGGCTCAACAAGCTAGGGCTGACCAAAGCATGATCCAGGTTGCCCACCTGCCCACCAAACAGATACGAGTAGGTACCGGCCGTACCTAACCGGGTGTAGCCCCCAGCGCGCAAAATGTCCATGGGGTCTTCTTCGGTGTAGGCATTGAAATCCCCCAGCAACAACACATCGGGATCGCCCGTCATGGGCAACACTTGGTTGCTGACAAAATCCACCAGCGCTTGCGCTTGCTCCCGCCGGGTAGCATTGGAAGCCCCCTGCCCATCGTTTTGGTCGTTGTCCAGCAGCGCACCGAACAACCCAGCGTTGGAAGCTTTCGATTTGAAGTGGTTGATGATGGGCGTGAAAATGGCACCGTTGCTGTTGACCACGAAGGTTTGAGCCACCGGCGCTCGACCGCTTCGGAACCGGCTGTCGTTGGGGACCATGGCCGTACCCACGGGCGTCACCACACCGGGTTTGTAGATGAGGCCCACTTTGATGGCATCGGTGCCCCCTGGTACGGTGGTGTAGTTGAGCGGGTCGGCTACAAAAGCATAGGTGCCCGGTGCGGTCGCCACATTCAGACGGTTCACCAAATCTTGCAAAGCGGTGGTGCCGTTGTTTTCCATCTCCATCAGACCCACCACATCGGCATTGAGCTGGGTGAGAACCGCTACGGTCTTGGCGGCTTGTCGCTCAAATTCAGCGACGGTGTTGGCGCCGCGGGGTGCCAAGTTGCTGGGCCCGGTGGTCGCGCCGGGCACATTGAGGGTGGTGAAGTAATTCAAGACGTTGAAGCCGACTACCCGCACGTTGGCGTTACCTACAGTCGGAATGGTGGTCGGCCGCGGCGCATAGTTGATGTTGAGGGGGAATTGCACATTCAGCGCGTCGGTCGGATTGTAAGGGTTGCGATAAATCCGATAGTTGCTGAAGGCGAAGCCCAAAACCCCCGTCAAGTTGTTGATCGTACTGCCGATGCGAACGGTGTTGGGGCTGCTGGGGTTGATAAACGGTGTACCGGTCACCCCCGGACCAAACACCGTGTGCGGAAACGACACATCGCTGGCATCGTCCAGAAAAATCCGGTTGTTGGTGTTGATCGTGCGTTGAGCATTCACTGCTGCTACGTTGCTGGTGCCGCTGGTGGTAAGACCGCTGGCCACTGCATCGTTGGGATCAATGATTTCGGTGGGCTGCACCTGAATGCCGTTGCTGGAAAGCTGTACTTGACCGAAGCGCCCCAACTGAAAGTGCTCGATCGCCGTGAGTTGCTGGCTCAGGCGTACCAACATCCCTTCATACTGTTCCAACACATTGGCGGGCGTATCCGAACCCAGATTGTTGATCACCGCCGGTGTCGGCAGGGGGTTGCCGCTGCTTTCAATGTTGAGGGCGGTAACGCTGCGCAATACCGCTTGGTTGAAGGAAGGAGAGCTACCGTTTTCTTGAACGGTACCGGTGACGGTGACGATGTCGCCATAGTTCACTGCCGTGTTAGACAACACCAAAATGCCATCGGAGGTGTTGGGATTGCTGTCGCCGGTGCTGCCGGCATAACCCGTGTCTTGGATGAAAAACCCGTTGATGCCGTTGCTTCCCTGGAAGTCGCCGATTACCATCCCCCGCACGGTAAAAGTACCAGCCGTGGCCGCAAAACCGGTGCCCTGAATGGTGCCAATGGAGGTGATGGTTGGGGTGGGGGTGTCGTTGTCGGTGATGCTGGCCACCACATTGGCAATGGGAATCGCATTGTAATTGGTGTCGGTGCTGGTGGCGGTGTGGCTGATGTTGCCAGTGTGATTCCCTTCTACCGTCGCATCATCTACAGCGGTGACGGTAACCGTCTGAGGTGTATTCCAGTTTTGAGGTGTAAACACCAACGGGTTGGAACTGAGAGACAGCTGAGTACCAGGATTGAGGTTGATGGTGACGTTGGCCGTGGGCTGGGTATTGAGAACAATGGTGTAGGTGTCGGTGGCACCCCCTTCCGTGACGTTGGTACTACCGCTCGATTCGGTGATGGTGACTCCCGCCGTTGGTGGCCCGGCTACAACATTACCGCTCACGGTCACCATATCAAACCGCCAGGTGCTGGTGGGGCCATAGTTGCTCGTTGGGTTGCTGGGGGCATAGGCGGTGGTGCTGGGGGCAAAGTCCGAAACAATGCGGAAAGCAAAGTTGGGGTTGTTGTTGACCGCGGAAATGGTGCTGAGGTTGGCAGTGCGGTTGTTGTTCCAAGTGTCACCTGTGGTGGCGGTGAAGGTTGCAAAATCGGTAAAGCTAGTGCCGTTGGTGCTGTACTGAAACACGACGGTGTTGGCGGCGGTGTTGCTGTGCCGTTGGTCGAAACTTACTGTAATGTTCTGAAACCCAGTGGTGGGCACAATGAATTGCACCCCAGCGGTTTTGGGGCTGGCACCTTGAGCCGGAAAGGTCGAGATGTTCCAACCAGAGTCATCTCCAGTCGTAGGATCGGAGGATCCCCCACTAACATCGCCGCTGCCAAAGGTAGCGGTGGTGCCGCCCACAAGACTGGCAGTACCGGTGCCGGTAGAAGGGGTTGTGATGCCGGTACTGGTGTTGTTGTCCGATGGGCTGGAGTTGAAATTCCACTGGGTAAAGATGGCCATGGGGATTCCTCAAAGTACGAGCAGGGCTGGGCAGTGTTTACGTTGCTGTCTATTGAGCGGCGACCGACACAGGGAAACCCAGCGAACGTTGCCTGCTAACACCATACCGAAGCAGGGAGAGAATGAGGTTTAAGGTTTGGTTAACCATCGGTTAAGTTCGGATTTGAGCAGATTTAGCCGGCTTTAGGTCTCCAGGCGGTCAAAGGGGCCGGCAAAAAATTCTTGGAGTTGCTCCAGATCGCGCTCGGCGGCCATGGCGGTGGGCTTTTGCGATCGCGTAAGTTGCTCAAACCCCCAGACAAAGCCGGCGTTGGGGGGGGGCAGTGCCGGCAATTGCACCACCGCTTCGTAGCCTTGGGTGTTGTTGTAGCTGTCTTTTACTTCCCGCACGGTGCATTGGAGTTGGTGAAATTTGGCGGCTTGACTGTACTTGCCGAAAATGAGCGATCGCCCCTCAAACCGGATTTCCCCACGGGCGCGATCGCAGGTGATTTTCAGGCGGCGAGTCCACATCAAGAGGGCTCCCCCCGTCAACAAAGCGGCGATTCCCATGCCGTAAAACCCTGCCAAGGGTGAAAAATCCAGAAACTCACCCTCCCAGTTCTGGGCAAACCGGTTGTTCACAAACGCATTCACGCCATCGGCGATCGCCTGGGCCCGGTCTTGGTTCCGCAGGCTGATGTCGGGAAAACGGTGGCTGCCCCCCCCGAATTGCAGCAGGACATCGTAAACCGTATAGTCCCCGTCTTCGTCCTCGATCAACCGCTCTTGGACGGTGGCTTGGGTCACGGGGGACAAGGTGGCTTCGCGATCGATGGTGACCCCGGCCGCATTGCGTTGAAAAATGCGACAGGTCACTTCAGCCGTTCGCTCACACATCAACAGGTGACGGGTGGGGACATAGCCAAACGTGCCGTACATAAATGAGGCGGGCCACCATACCAAAATGGCGGCTCCCCACAACCAGGCCTTCAGCGGTGTGTGTTCAAAGGTCCATACCTGGCGATCGCGCTGGATTTTGGCCATGCCCTTTGTAAAGAAACGTATGTACCGGCTCCCCAACTCCAGAGATTCCGGCAAGACCTCCTATACTTTAAGGTGCTGTGGGGCATTCCACGGTGAATTTAAGAAAAACTATTTTTTACAGAAAACTTGTAGACCTTATTGGGGAATCCCATGTATCGACCCTTTCAAGATCGCTTGGAGCGATCGCTCCAGGAGCGGTTTGCGTTGACGGCGCGGCCGATACCGGCGGGTTTGGAGTACTGCCAGAGTGCGCGGGGGCGGCATCCGGCGGTGGCCCGCAGTTGGTCTTACACCTGTCCGGAGTTGCGCAAAATTCGTTATACCTACATCGATGCTGGGGAGAGTGCCCAAATTTTCAACAGTGTGATCTACCCTGACCATCGCTACGATCTGCCGTTGTTGGGGATGGATTTTCTCTCGTTTGGCAGCGGCAAAAATTTAATTGTGATGGATTTTCAGCCGCTGTTTCGGGATGAGGCCTACATGGCGCGCTATGTGGCTCCTTTGCAGGTGTTGCACGATCGCTTTCCGGATTTGGCCCAAAATCTGGAGATGAAGTTTTACGATGCCAATCAATACTTTTCGCCTTATTTGTTGTTTGCGAAAACCGATGCGGCGACTGTGGGTACGCGAGGATTTGCGGCTTTTTGTGAATACTTGAGTCTGTATTGGCAAATTTTGGCCCAAGCCTTGCCCAACGATGACCCGGCGGCGATCGCCCGGGTGGCCCAAGCCCAACGGGATTACGATCGCTACAGTGCGGAGCGGGATCCGGCATCGGGGTTGTTCAGCAGCTACTTTGGCAAGGAGTGGTCGGAGCGATTTTTGCACGAGTTTTTGTTTGAGGAGGCGGGGGCCCTGGTGCCGGCATGATTTACACCAAGTTTCTGGAGTGGGCGATCGCCCGGCTGGAATCCGAATTGGGGTTGCAGCCCTACCCCATTCCGGAGGGGTTTGCCCAGAAAACCGCCACTGTGAAGCGGGGGAAGGAGAGCGGCGAGGTAACCACCACCAGTTACGGGGCGTGCCATGCCAAGCTGCGGCAAATTCGGGCGGCGGCGGTGGATGGGGGGACAGCCCTGCAGGTCTTGAATTTTGTGATTTCCCCCCATTGGGATTACGACTTGCCGTTTTTCGGGGCGGACTTGGTGACGTTGCCGGGGGGGCATCTGATCGCCATTGATTTGCAACCGTTGTTTCCCGATGCCGATTACCGGGCGCGGTATGGGGCCCCGGCCCTGGCGGTTTGGGAGCGTTACCGGGAGGCGTTGCCCTGGGGGGGGGATTTCCCCGAGGAAGCGAAGCCGTTTTTTTCGCCGGCGTTTTTGTGGACGCGACCCACGGCCACCGAGGTCGTGGAAACCACGGTGTTTGCGGCGTTTCAGGAGTATTTGCAGGTCTACATGGATTTGGTGAAGGCAGCCACGCCGGTACCCAATCGCCGGGCGGACATTTTGGCGGCGCAACACCGGTACCAGGCCTACCGGGCGGTCAAAGATCCGGCCCGGGGGATGCTGACCCGGTTTTATGGCGAGGAGTGGACGGAGCGCTACATCCACGGGTTTTTGTTTGATTTGGCCCAGGTGATGCCCCCCACATGAAACTCACCCGGCGGGGACACTATGCCGGGTAGGCCCTCTTGGAGGTGGCGTTGCAGGGGGGCGATCGCCCGGTTTCGGTCACCGAGATGGCCCAGCGGCAGGGGATGCCCCCCCGATTGTTGGAAAAACTGTTGTTGGAATTGCGGCGGGCCGGTCTGGTGCGTGCCCAGCGGGGGGTGCACGGGGGCTACCGCCTCAACCGTTCGCCCCGTGCGATTTCGTTGGCGGAAATTTTGCAAGCTGTCGGCGACGATCGCCACCTTTTGCCCCGGTTGCCGGTAGACGAAGCCCAAACCGATGATTGGGTGGCCCGTTTGGTGTGGGAGCGGCTGGCCCAAAATTGGCAGAAAACCCTGGCGGCGATCGCCCTGGAAGATTTGTATTACGACGCTTGCAGTTACCGGGCCCGCCGTCACCGGGATACGGAATACACGATTTAATGAACCTTCATTAACCGCCGCTCACCGGCGGCAGCAACGCCACTTCATCGCCGGGTTGCACCCCATCCGCCAAGTCTGCCCATTGCCCGTTCACCGCATACCGGAGATGGGGCACCCAAGGGGCCAACGCTGGATACTGGGCGATCGCCCCTTCCTGCACCGTTTGCACCGTTGTGGGGGTTGTCAAGTCAAGGTGCAGAGTATCGATGCCGGCCAATTCGCGCAAAACGGCCAGGAGGCGGACGGTAATCATGGCAGGGATTGCAAAAGGGTGTGCAGGCGATCGCCGATCGCTTGGGGTTGGAAGGGGGCCAACACCTCGGCGCACCCTTGATGGTAGCGCTCCCAGGTGGAGCGATCGTCGTACAGCTTGAGAATCGCAGCCACCCATTCGGCGGCGGTGGTGGCGATCGCGCAGTTGTACCCGTCCTGGAGCGCCAGCCCTTCGGCCCCAATGGGGGTGGTGATCACCGGCAAGCGAAAAGACAGGCTTTGGCCGATTTTGCCCTTCATGCCGGCACCGTAGCGCAGCGGGGCCACAAACCACCGGCTTTCCCGAAAGTAGGTATCCACATTGGGCAAATAGCCGGGCACCTGTACCCGCTCGTTGGCCAGGGCCTGCACCGCCGCCGGGGGATGGCTCCCCAGCAACGTGACCGGAATATCCGGGCGATCGCCCCACACCAAGGGCAAAATTTCCGTGCAGAGCCATACCACCGCATCCACGTTGGGTTGGTGGTAGTAGCCACCAATGAACAACAGCCCCCGGCGGGCCGCAAAGGGCAGGGGCGCAGCCGTGTCCATCTCGTGGAGGTTGGGCACCACCGCCACCTTGGGGGCTCCCAATTCCGTCATCAGCAATTGTTGTTCCTCCACCGTCACCGCCACCGTCAGATCGGCGATCGTCGCCATCCGCTGTTCCAACTGCCGCATCTTTTCCCAGACCGATCGTTGTTGAGGGTCTTGGCCGTTCAGTTCCCATTGGCGTTGGAGGCGCAGAAAGTGCAAATCGATGGTGTCGTAGATCCGGGGGAGTTCGGGGCGACGCTGGAGCACCGGGAAATACTTGGCACAGAGTTCGGGGCGGCACACCCAGGCCCAATTCAGAACCGGCAGCCGCCGTACCAGACGGGCCCAGGGATCTTGCTGCTGCCAGGTGAAGTACAGCACTTCGATGCCCATTCCCTCCAACAGACCGGTGTAGGGGTGTTGATCGTGGCCGTAATCGGGCAGAAAAATCACGTGGTAGCCAGCCCGTTGCCACAGTTCCAGCAACCGAAACAACCGCAACGCCCCCGACTCGCGATCGTAGGGGGGTACCAGGGTATCCACCACCAACAGGGTGCGGCCCGCGGCAAACCGTCGCGGGGCGATTTCGAGGTTGGCCGGTCGGCGGGGGCAATGGTGGGCCAACCGCTCTGCCCACCGCTCCGCAAACCGAGGTCGATCTACGGTGGGAGAATCCACCACCGGCGCGATCGCCCGATCGCCCACCAGCACCGCCGTGGGCACATACCGCACCTCACGGGCCCGCAAACTCAAATCCGCCGCTGCGTAGGCCAAACTCTGCCAAGCGCCAAACTCGGCTCGGTGGGCCCCACAAAAATCCCGCCGGGCCAGCCAACCCACCGCTCCACAGGCATCCGTTGGGCGGCGGTAGTTGTACTCCGGTTCCCCCGCAAAATCACCGGCCCCGTACTCCCACAGGCTGCCGTCTTGCCAAATCACCGTCCCTGCCCCCTTCAGGGTTTGATCGGGCCACACCAACTTGCCCGTGGCGATCGCCACTGTGGGGTTTTCCTTCAGCACCGCTAGCAATGTCGTGAGGGCCGTCGCCGTCGGTTCCCATTCCGGACTCAGCAGCCAGAGGAATTCCCCTTGGAGATGGGGCCACACCGCCGCCACCGCCGCCGGCGCACTCCAACCCACAGGCGATCGCCAGAAATGCACCCCCGGCACCAGGGCTCGATCCTGGGAACCGAGGTCCACCACCCAAATTTCCAGGGGGAGTCCGATGGCCTGCAAACCGGCCAAACACCGTTGCAGCGCTTGGGGGACATCACCCGCTACCACCACCACCGACACCAAAGGTGGCGCGGCTATTTCCTCCAGGACGGGGGGCAATGGCCGTGGGAGAGCCGGATGGGCTTTGGGGTCTTGCAAAGCGGCCCGTCGCCACCGGCGCTGTTGTTGGGCGCGCCGCCAGGGATGCACCACCAGCTTTTGCCAACCCGATCGCCCTTTGTGGAAGATTTTGGCGGTACCTTTGCGCAGCAACCCACGCCAGCCTTCCGCTTGCCATACCCGCAGGGTTTTTTGCCAAATTTGCTGCCAGTAGCTCGCCATGCCCCACCCCATCCGCGCCCGTCATTATGGCACAGCCCCTCCCCCCTATAATGAAACCAATCCTTTCCCCCTGACTCCATGGAACCTACGCCCATCGAAGATACCCAGGCCTGGCGGCGATCGCTGCAAAAATCAGACTCCTACCACCGCCAAGGGTTCGGCCACAAAGCCGAAGCGGAAGCGTCCCTCCAATCGGAATACTTCAGCCCCCTGTTGACCACCATTCGCAGCCATCACCACACCTACACCCAAGGGCTGGTAACCGTTCACCTCGCCGAATCTTTGGGGTTTTGCTGGGGGGTAGAGCGGGCCGTCGCCATGGCCTACGAAACCCGCACCCAGTTTCCCCAGGCGAAAATCTGGATCACCAATGAAATCATTCACAACCCGGTGGTGAATGCCCGTCTTCAGGAAATGGACGTTCACTTTGTGCCGGTGGTGAACGGGCAAAAGGATTTTTCGGGCGTACAATCCGGTGAGGTGGTGATTTTGCCGGCCTTTGGGGCCACGGTCGGGGAAACCGAATACCTCCATCAGCTGGGCTGCACCATTGTGGATACCACCTGCCCCTGGGTTGCCAAGGTCTGGCATCGGGTCGAAAAACACAAAAAGTCCGATTTCACTTCCATTGTCCACGGCAAATACAAACACGAAGAGACGGTGGCCACCCTCTCCTACGCCAAACGCTACTTGGTGGTGCTGAACCTCCAAGAGGCGGAATACGTGGCCAACTACATGCTGCACGGGGGCGATCGCCAAGAGTTCTTGCAAAAATTTGCCAAGGCTGTGTCCCCCGGCTTTAATCCCGATCGCGACCTGGAGTACCTCGGCATCGCCAACCAAACCACCATGCTCAA
>DMPD01000214.1 GCA_003456125.1 Cyanobacteria bacterium UBA8156
TGATGGCCCAAACCCGGCGCCACCCCGACCCCGTCCTGTGCGCCTACCAAGCCACCCGTCCCGTGACCACCATCCCCCCCCTCCTCCCCTACCCCAAACTCACCGCGGGCGATCGCCTGATGTGCACCCTGGCCAACGCCACCAACGATCCCCTCTATGCCCGGATCGTGGCGATCGATGCCCAGGGAGGATTGTTCGTACCGCCCACCGTGGTTGTCCCCTACACCGGCACCGGCACCGTCCTGCCGCACCAAACCCTCACCGTGCCCCCCGCCGAATCCGCCCTCGTTTGGACGGTGGGATCTTCCCCTGGCCCCGTCGATATTTACGCCCTGCTGAGTTTGGCCCCCCAACTCCGCACCGAGTCCCTCCTGGGCAACCGCACGGCCCTGACCAACCCGATCGCGATCGTGGCGGCCCTGCTCGACGACCTCGCAGCCCCCGGCACCACCGAAACCCAATGGCTGCTCGATCACCGGCAGTGGGCCACCCTCCACCTGGCCTATCGGGGGGTTTGATGGGCATCACCGATTACACTGGTAGAGAACAGCCAGCCCGTCCAACCGTGTCCCACCGCACCGCCGCGCCATCCCCATCGGAAAAAATTTCGGCTCCCGGCGACCCTACAGGAAAAATGCCAGCAGCCAACACAAATAGGAATAGACCAGGCCTCGATGCCTATGCCGACGAAACCGAGGTCATCCCCGCCAAAATTTTGATCATCGATGATGTGGTGGCCAACCTGCAATTGCTCGCCACCCTGCTCATGCGTCAAGGGTACGAAGTCCGCAAAGCCATTTCGGGCGATATGGCCCTCAAATCGGCGTTGGCGGATCCCCCCGATCTCATTTTGTTGGATGTCCGCATACCCGATGTTTCTGGGTTTGAGGTCTGCCTGGAATTGAAAGCCAATCCCCAAACTGCCGATATCCCGGTGATTTTCATCAGCGCTTTGGATGACTCCCTCGACAAAGTAGAAGCCTTTTCGGTGGGGGGCGTCGACTACGTCACCAAACCCTTTGAAACCGTGGAAGTCTTGGCACGGGTGGAAACCCACCTGCGGGTACACCAGTTGCAGAAACGTTTGGCGGTGCGCAACCGCGAATTGCAAGTCCTAACGGGCAGCCTCCAACGCTCCCTCAATCGCGAGAAAGAACTCAATCAGCTCAAATCCGAATTCATCTCCATTGTGAGCCACGAATTTCGCACCCCTTTGACGGCCATTCTCACCGCTGCCGAGTTGTTAGAGCATTACGAATGGTCACGGGAAGAGCAGTTGGAGCATTTTCGCCAAATTCACAGTGAAGTGAGTCACCTCAGCAGCTTGTTGGAAGATGTGTTGTTGATGGGGCGCATTGAGTCCAGCCGCTTGACGTTTGAGCCGGCCCCCCTATCCCTCAGTACCTTTTGCTATCGACTAACCCGTAACTTGGGAATGCAACCCCGTCACCGCGATCGCCGACTGGTCGTGATTTGGGAAGGGCAATTGCTGCGGGATGATGCCCCCCTCCCCATCGTGGAAGCCACCATGGATGAAAAGCTGTTGCGGCAAATTTTCACCAACTTGCTCAGCAACGCCCTCAAGTATTCGCCGCCCCAGAGCACCATCGAGCTGGAAGTCCTCTTACAGCCCACCACGGCGGTCTTTTTTGTCCGGGATAGGGGTTGTGGTATTCCCCCCACCGAACAAAAAAATCTCTTTACTCCGTTTTATCGGGCCAGCAACGTCGCCACCGTTCAAGGTACGGGCTTGGGTTTAGCGATCGTCGCCAACTGTGTCGAAGCCCATGGGGGAACCCTCATGCTGTGCAGTGACCCCGCCAGCGGCACCACCGTGCGCGTGGTTTTGCCTTTGCACGCCTCACCCCAAAAGGACTAACGCAACAAAAACTGAAAGAGCATCGGGGCCACCGAATTGAGGAAATTGTCCCAGAAGCTGGGGGGCTTGTTAGCCTGTTCCAACCCTTGATACAGTTCCTTGGCGACTTTGGCTTTTTCCGGAGCCCCCGCTTTGGTAAACTCGGTCTCCGATTGCTTGGCATCCTCGATCGCCCCGGCCACATCCCCCAACCGACTCCGGGTGACGGCCCGAGCCATCCGCGCTTCCGTCAGGCTCTCATCCATTTGCAGGGTGGTCTCGAAGTAGGCGATCGCCCGGTCGTGGCGACCCCGTTGGGCTTCTTCCAGACCCCAGCGATAGTAATCCTTGGCTTGCACCACCGCGGGGGGCAAACCCGCCGCATCCCGGAGGTAAGCCCCCTCAAACACCGTATTTTGTACCGTTGCCCCCTCCAAGTAAGCCCGATTGAGGTTCGCACCGGTGAGGTTGGCCCCCGTGAGGTTGGCCCCGGCCAGGTTGGCATCGGCGAGGTCGGCCCCCCGCAGATCGGCATTGGTAAAATCTGCCCCGGTCAAGTCGCTGCCAAAAAACGAAACCCGCTGCAAATTGGCTTGACGAAAAACCCCGCCGGCAAACTTACCCCGCCCCAAATTGGCATCTTGGAGGTTCGCCCCCGTCACATTGAGCCGTTCCATCTGGGCAAACACCAGACCCACCCCCCGCAAATCGCAACGGGGACATTGGTTGGTAGCGGCCAAGCGTTGGAGGTGTTGCGGGTTTTCCGCCAAGGCCCCTTGGCCCCAGGCTAAGGTCAGCAAAGCCAGTGCCACAGCTTTCATCGACGTTCCCGGTACAAGACGGGGCTACTCTAGCAGAGAATTTGGATTCTGACCTCAACAACCCACGCCCATGTATTTGAAACCCGCGTTTTCCAAGATCTGCCGTTGCAGAAAATTGCGGCCATCGATCAAAATCGGTTGGTTCATCAGGGTCGCCATTTGTGGGTAATCCAACGTTTGGAATTGGGCCCATTCCGTCACCAACACCAGGGCATCACACCCGTCGGCCAAGCGCTCGGCATCGGTTTCCACCACCACATTGGTAAACCCGTCCCGCATCCCCGACTGCGACACAATGGGATCGTAGGCTTTCACTTTGGCTCCCAACTCCACCAAGCGCTCGATCAGGGTCAACGCCGGCGCATCCCGCATGTCGTCCGTATCCGGCTTGAAAGTCAGCCCCAACAACCCGATGGTTTTCCCCTTCAAAATTTTCAGCACCTGTTGCAATTTCTCGATCGCCACCAACCGTTGGTTGTGATTGACGCGCACGCAGGATTCCAACAGTTCTGCCCGGTAGCCGTAATCGGTGGCGGTGCGAATCAACGCCGACACATCCTTGCCGAAACAGGAACCGCCCCAACCGATGCCCGCCCGCAAAAACTTGCTGCCAATCCGCGAATCCAAACCGATGCCGTGGGCCACCTCCCGCACGTCTGCCCCTACCCGCTCGCAAATGTTGGCAATCTCGTTGATAAAACTAATTTTGGTCGCCAGAAAAGCATTGGCGGCGTATTTGATGGTCTCGGCGGAATTGAGATCGGTCACCACCACCGGCACCGGCGGCAATGTCGGGTCTTCGGCGTATTTCCGGTGCACAATGTCGCGGTAGAGGTCTTGCATGATCGCCAAGGCCCGCTCGCTGTTGCCCCCCAACACAATGCGATCGGGGTGGAAGGTGTCGTAGACCGCCGACCCTTCCCGCAAAAATTCCGGGTTGCTCACCACCTCAAAATTGGGGACGTGGGGGTTGCCGCTGGTCTTGAGGGCATCGATCGCTACGGTGCGCAGCCAATCCCCAGAACCAATGGGCACCGTCGATTTGTTGACAATCACCCGATAGCGATCGTCGATGTGGTGGCCAATGCCGGTGGCCACGGCGTGCAAATACCGCATATCGGTTTGGCCGTCGGGCAGGGAGGGGGTACCCACCGCCACAAAGATCACCTCCCCGTGGTGCACCCCCGCCGCCAAGTCCGTCGAGAACAGGAGGGTACCGGCGGCGATCGCCTCTTGCAAAATTTCGGGCAGACCCGGCTCGTGGATGGGGGATTGCCCCTGTTGCAGCAACGCCACCTTGGCTTCGTTGTTATCGATGCACAGCACCCGATGCCCCAAGCGAGCCAGACAGGCTCCCGTCACCAGCCCCACATAGCCGGTGCCGATTACACAAACGTTCATGTCACTCCCTGCCAACGGTTGTCCCCAATCTTACGGGAAAGGCGGTGCTTAGTTGTCCAAAACCGTCATATCGGCGATTCGCCAAAGGTCTTCGCTGCGGGTCAGGCGGTAACGTACCCGATAGTCGGCCTGGGGCTGGGACTGGTTGGGGTCGGCCGCACCGCCCTGGAAAAATTCCCGCGATTCTTGAATCCGTACCGTCACCGTGGCTCCTTCGCTGCCTTCTGCCGCAAAATCAATCACCTCGATGGGCTGGGTGGTGTAGGCAATGTATTGCTGGTTGGCTTTCAGATCGAGCGCTCGACTGCGCCACTCGCTCAACAACGGTTCCAGCAACACGGTGGCCAAAGCCTCGGCTTCGTGGTTGGGGCCCAACGCCCGCGCTTTCACCTCTTGCCAATTCTGAATGACCCGGGTGGCATCCCCCTGCTGCAACGGCTCATTGGCCCGGGCCGTCACCCCCTGGCCCGCAGCACTGCGGCCCAACTCCGTCCATAGCGGGGTCAGCAAAGCCGTCGGTAAGGATGGTCGTTCGGGGGGGGCTCCCCCAAACAAGCTGCGCACCGCCACCACAATGCCGGCCACCGCCAAAGCCATCAGCGTGACCAAAAACCAGCGCCCCCGTTGTTGGGCAGAGGTGGGGCGGCGCGATCGCCGCGGGGCATTGATTTCCACCGGTGGGGTCACCGTCTCGACCGGTCGTTTGCGGCGGGCGGGGGGACGGGGAGCCGGCCCGTCCTTGACCGCCGCCGGGGCTGTCTTCCGCTGCAGCGGCCGTATCGGTTCCGGTTCATAGCTCGAAAGCCGGACATCGACCGCCCGTGGCATGGCAGGAGGCACCGGTGGTTCTTCGGCTACGACCCAAGCGCCCGCTGCCGTGGTGGTGTTGGGCAATTCCTCGAGGTAGGCCTGCACCTGTTCCTCGGCAAAATACTCCTGCAACGAAATGGGTTGCCCCCGCAAATCCTGGAAGTGCGGAAACACATCCTCCGCCAGCCACCCCTCGCTGTAGAGGCACAGCCCCGGCAACAGATCGGGGTCTCCTTCCGAATGTTGGCGAATATAGGCCAATTGTTGAGAGTCCCCGCTTTTTTCAAGGGCCCGGGTGGCTTCTTCGGTTTGCCCCAACAGCAACGCACAAACCGCCTGCTCCAGATACACATCTTGCCGGGCACTCAACTTCACCAACAACCCCTTGGCCCGTCGAATCAAGGAGGGCTGGCGTTGGGCAAACCCCCGCGCAATCAGGGCGTATACGGCCAAATAACTGGCTACGGGCGACGGTCGCCGCGCTTCTTCCTCAAAGATCGCCTGTTGCTCTGCCACGGTCAGGTATTGCCGCAACCTTTGCACAAACCGCAAAAAATCTACGGTGCTCAAGCTGGAGCCATCGATGCCGGTGCCATCAATCCCCCGGCGTGCATCCAACACTTCCCGAAACAACTGGATGCCCTGTTGCCGATCGCCCCCAGGGGCCAGCAGTTCGAGGATGCGATCGGGCCGCAGCCGGTACAACTCGGTTTGGAGTTCCGCCCGCACCCCCGCAAACAAACCCGCTTCCGCCAACAGGTTGCTGGCCTCTTCCAAGACCAAAGAAGCCTCGTGGGAAAACCCCTGCTGCTGACGATCGCGCGCCAATTCCAGCGCCGACAACACCACCGCCAAGATCGCATCCCCATCTTTGGTCACGGCTTCGAGGGAGGGGGCCAATCCTTCCCGCGTTTTCAGGGTGCGCCAGAGGGCGATCGCCCCTTCGTAGGCCCCCACCTCGTACAGCATCAACAGCGCCCCGGGCAGATCGCCATCGTCTACCTCTACGGTGGCGCCAATGCCCAGGCGATCGCTCGCCAATTGCTGTTCGTACAGTTGACGTTGTTGGGGGTTGGCCAATACCGTCAAAGCCGCATCCAACAAAGCCCGCCGACTCTCGATCGCCCGATCCGAAAACTCCCGCCGCGGCAGCGACGCCACCCGGTCGCGGTAGGCCTGCTGCACCTGTTCCGGGGCCACCCCCGGCGTTAACCCCAATACCCGATAGTAGTCCAGAGGTACACGCACGGATTCCACCCCAACGCTTTTCGTGCCAACCGCCTGCTAGCATCGCCGTGGGTACCGGTTGCCAACCAAACCCAACCCGACGTTATGCTAGGGCTTAATCATATCGCACGGGCTTCCCATCCCGATGCCTGCGCTCTTTTTATAGGCAACCTCACTTCATAAGTCAAGGTCATAAGTTAAGACTATAAGTTAAGGTCATAGGCCAAAGCCATCAGTCAAGAGCATAGTGCAAGGGCAATCGCCCGACTCAGGCCGTCATCAGGCCGTCATCAAGATGTAGCGAAGATGTAGCGCGGCACGTGCCCCCAAAAGGCCTCGAGGTTGTAATAGCCGCGCTCCTGGGGCAGCAGAATGTGCACAATCACATCCCCGTAGTCCATCAATACCCAAGACCCCTCCTGCTCACCGCTGACCCGCAACGGCAAGCGCTCCCACTCCGCGGCCACCCGATCCCGGATCGCCCCCGCGATCGCCCGGGCCTGGGCCCGCGATTGACCCGTGGCAATCACAAAATAATCCGCCAAATCCGAGGACTCCCCCACCGCCAAAATCACGACATTCGTCGCTTTGCGATCGTCGGCTGCCAACACCGCCGTGCGGGTCAATTGAAAAGACGCTTCTTGCAGGCGATCGCCTACAACGGGCTGGCCATCGCTTTCCGAGCGAATTTCGGGCAGGGTTGGCTGGGGGGTAGCTGCTTTTTCGGGATGCACGGGCATTTTGATACACAGTATTCTTATCTTACCGGCTGCGCTGGGCACCTGTTCCGCCCTACTTCTTCGATGGGCCGGCGGCTTCCCATACCCTCAAGCCGCCGGGGCTGGCCCCATCCCACAAATCCCTCCCCCGTTGAGGGAGAGGGATTTAGGGTGAGGCAAGGGCGTCGACAAAGTCTTTGGCGTTTATCCCCAAAAACTATCGGTCTCCATCGGCAACCAAGACGGTTTCGGTCCGCAACTGCTTGGCGGCAGCGACCATGTTGGCCAAGGCCGGTTTCACCTCATCCCACTGCCGGGTTTTGAGACCGCAATCGGGATTCACCCAAATTTGCTGCACCGGAATCCGCGCCAGTCCTTCCCGCAGTTGGGCCACCATTTGGGCGGTGGTGGGAACCACCGGACTGTGCACGTCGTAGACGCCGTTGCCAACCTGGTACCGGTAACCCGCGTCGGCGATCTCAAACAGGGTGGCGTTGTTGCTGCGACTGTTCTCAATGGACAGCACATCCGCATCCATGGCCTCGATGTGTTCGATGATGTCACCAAATTCGGAGTAGCACATGTGGGTGTGGATTTGGGTGGCCGGCTGGGCGATCGCGCTGGTCAGCCGGAAGGCTTCGACGGCCCAGGTCAGGTATTCGTCCCACCGTTCTTTTTTCAGGGGCAACCCTTCCCGCAAAGCCGGTTCGTCGATTTGAATAGCCTGAGCGCCGGCGGCCTGCAGGTCGGCCACTTCGTCCTGCAGAGCCAAGGCCAACTGCAAGGCTTGTTCCCGGCGGGACAGATCGGGCCGGGCAAAGGACCAGTTCAAGGTGGTGACGGGGCCAGTCAACATCCCTTTGACGATTTTGGGGGTGAGGGATTGGGCGACGCGAAACTCGCGGACAGTCATGGAACCCCGTCGCCAAATGTCCCCATACACTATCGGCGGCCGCACGCACCGGCTGCCGTAGCTGAGCACCCAACCGTGTTCGGTGAAGGCAAATCCCGCTAACTGTTGCCCGAAAAATTCCACCATGTCGGTGCGCTCAAATTCCCCGTGTACCAATACGTCGAGGCCGATTTCTTCCTGAAAACGAATGCAACGTTCGATTTCGGCGTCGATCGCCTTTTGGTATTCGGCTTCGGAAATTTCTCCCCGTTTCCACTGCCGCCGCAGGTTGCGTACTTCGGGGGTCTGGGGAAAGGAACCGATGGTGGTGGTGGGCAAAGGAGGGAGCTGGGGTTGGTGCGCCAACCGCTCGGTGTAGGGGAGCGATCGCTGACAATCGGCCGGCTTGAGGTTGCGGATGCGTTCGGCGATCGCGGGATTGGTGGGCCGGAATTCGACAAACGCCGCCCAGTCCTGGGCAACGGTGCTTCCGTAGGCAGAGCGATCCGTAGCCAAGGCTACCAGTTCCGCCAATTTCTCGTCGGCAAAGGCCAAGACCCGCCGCAACGGTGCCGGCAATCCGGTTTCCCGGACAACGCTGTGGGGCAAAAACTGCAAGGAGGCCGACATTTGGAACGCCAAGGGAGCCGTCGTTGCCCCTTGGAGAGCCGTCAACAGGTTTTCGATCGCCTCGGGACGACTGCGCCAGACGTTGCGGGCATCGACCAAACCCACCCCCAAGGTCTTGTCGGCCGGAAATCCATGGGTTTGCACCAGTCGCAGGTTTTCCCCGCGGGTAAAGTCTAAGCCAATGGCCGCTACCGGCAAAGCGGTTACCCAACCGTAGTTTGTGCCCAGATCGTCGAAGTGGGTTTGCAAGTGAATGGCCAAGCCCCGACCCTGACCGTACAACGCGGTGCAAAGGTCTTGCAGCTCGGTGCCGGTCGCCATCACCAAAGCAGGTTCGTGCACCTGCACTTCCCGAAAGCCGGCGGCCTGCAATTCGGCAAACAGTTGCACATACCGGGGCAAGAGGGCCGCCACCAATTCGGTTTTGGGGGCTAGGGCACGCCCCAGGGTCAAAAAGGTGGCGGGTCCCAAAACCATCGGGACGGCTTTTTCCCCCAGAACGGCCCGCGCGGCGATCGCCCGTTCCCGAAATTCCTGAAAATTCGCCGGCAGCCAATCTTCGGTCAATTCCGGGATCAGGTAGTGGTAGTTGGTGTCAAACCACTTGGTCATTTCGAGGGCGGGCACCCCTTCCCGCCCCCGGGCCATGGCCATAACCCGCTCCAAGCCTGACCACGGCCGAAACCGTTCCGGCACCGCCCCCAACCACAAAGCCCAGTCCAAAACCCAGTCGTAGAGGGCGTTGTCCCCCACGCCAATGCGATCGATGCCCGCCTGGGCTTGGGTGCGCCAAGCATCCTCGGCGATCGCCTGTTGCACTTGATACAACCCTTGGGCATCCAGGGCTTGCCGCCAATAGGCCTCCAGGGCTTTTTTCCATTCCCGCGAGCGACCGATGCGGGGATACCCCAGCGTAACCGTTGTCGTCATGTGTTGTCTCCTCAATGGTTAATGATTTCACTCCATCGGTGAACCAATGCCGTTTCCGCACAGAAAAACTTCGCCCAGCATGGGAGCCGGGCCCTCAGAAAAATCTCAAGGCTAGAAAATCTCAAGGCCCGTGATGGTGCGGCGGACGTTGTCGCTGTCCCGACTTCTCTCAACGGGGATGACGTAACCCAACGCGCCAACGACCCGAAAACCCAAACAAAAACCGGCGCAGTCCCCTGCGCCCAAAATACAGATTGCTCATGGTGTTTCCTCTGTGCCTCGCAGATAAACGAAGACCCTCTACCGGAGGGCGGCAACTCGGCGGGCATTCTGACTAAGAAAGGCGAGCCCCAGCGCTAACGTTTGAGCTTGCGTTTCATCACAGCTGCGGGACAGCGTCGGATTTGCACCGAACTTTCCCCATTGCTTTCGGTGGCTGCTCCCCACCGAAACCGAATTGCTTTTCAATCTAGCACACGGAGTCCCCTAACCGTGGGCGACGGCCGCGGCCACCGCCGGCGCCACCCGATCGTCAAAAGCAGAAGGCACGATGTTTTGGGGACTCAAGTCCCGATCGTGAATTAGGGCGGCGATCGCCTCGGCGGCCCGCAGGTACATAGCCGGCTCAAATTGCCGAATGCGGGCATCCAGGGCCCCCCGGAACATCCCCGGAAACGCCAACACGTTGTTGATTTGGTTGGGGTAATCGCTGCGGCCGGTGGCCA
>DMPD01000042.1 GCA_003456125.1 Cyanobacteria bacterium UBA8156
GTACTGCTGATGGGCAAAAATTCGGTGATGCCCTGCACCAGACCCAAAACCACAGCCAACAAGTAGAGCATTACACAGACTCCCGCAATTGGGCCACCCACCCCTGCACATTGTCCCGGTTCAAGCGGTAGCTGAGGGGATGCACAATCAGCCGAGCGGTGCTTTCGTACAGCACATCGGTTTCCACCAACCCGTTTTCCCGCAGGGTGCGCCCCGTCGAAACCAAATCCACAATGGCTTCCGCCATCCCCACCAACGGGGCCAATTCCACCGAGCCGTACAGGGGAATGACCTCCACGGGCAAGTCCAAACCCTGAAAGTATTCCCGCGCACAGTGCACATACTTGGAAGCCACCCGGCAATGGGGAGGCAAATCCAACGCCGAGCGGTAGGGGCCCTCCTTCGGCATGGCAATCGACATCCGGCAAAAGCCAAACTTCAAATCCACCAAACAGGCCACATCCGGCTGCTTTTCCCGCAATACGTCCTCGCCGACAATCCCCAGTTGAGCCTGCCCGTATTCCACATATACCGGCACATCCTGGGCCCGCACCAACAGCGCCCGGGCTGTTCCCATTGGGTCGGTAATTTGCAACAAGCGATTGGAACTGTCCAAAAACGTCCGAAAGTCCAAACCCACCTTTTGCAAGAGGGCGATCGAATCGGTCAACAACGATCCCTTGGGAATGGCAACGGTTAACATGGCACCGGGAAAATCACCGATTTATCCTACTCCAGAGCGGGTCACCCGCCCAAATCCCCGCCACTCGGCCCGGTAGCGATTGGCTACGGGGGTTCCCCCCGCCCAAAGGTCAATGGCGATGCCGTTGTGCCCCCGCTCCGGCCCCGAACTGTGCAAATACTGGCCGTCCCCCAACCACAACCCCACATGGGTCGCCCGCTCAATCCCAAAAAAGACCAAATCCCCCGGCTCTGGCGCCGCCACCGGTACTGTAAACGCTTCCTGCTGGTAAGCATCCCGCGGCAACCAAATCCCAACGGCAGCGAAAGCCGCCTGCACCAACCCCGAACAATCAAAATTTGGTGGGAGGGTGCCCCCCCACACATACGCATTGGGCACCGCTAAGGCCGCCAACCCATAGGCGATCGCCCCCCCCAAGCGCCCTTGGATCTCTGCTACCGTCAGGAGGGGCAGCGGCGCATAGGTATCGGGTACCAGATGGGCTAAATCTGCAGCCGCCAAAAACGCCTCGTACCTATCCTCGCAAAGCTGCACCCGGTAAGCTTGTTCACACCTTTCTTGCAATACCAAAAAACGCCCCTGGGCCATCTGGGTCGCTAGGCGATCGCCCGGCGGGCCATCCCACAAATTCAAGTTGGCATCACTACGATAGGCCAGCATTCACCTCCCTCAGCAGTTGGAGGTATTGCCCGACAGCTTGCAATTTTGGGAACATCGCCAGTTGACTTGGTGAGGTCAATCCCAAACGTACCAGCACCTCGTTATAAAGAGAAAACACGTTGTTGAGACGATTACGAGTTATAGTTTTGTCATTAACCATAACCAGCAAAGCCCGCAACAAGTCTTGGGTCGTTCTGTCCAATCCAAGACGATCGGCCACAATAGGCAATCTATCATTGGCATCACCCTGGGGGGTCAACATTCTTGCCGAGATTTGTTGCCAGTTTGATGCTGCAGCCAACTCCTGCACAAACACCAATTGCTCTGGCCAAGGTTCCGGTACCGCTACTGTTGGCTTGGTTTGGGGTGAGGCGACAGGAACCGATCGCAAAGCAGGTATTGGCATTGGCACCATTTTATCTGCCCATGCCGGCCCCGCCCCCAAAAACAGCAGCACTAATCCACCCCACACTCGCATCTGTCTTCGCATCTTTAGCCCACCTTACGAAAATTGTATTCCATCTGCCAATCGGTGTTTGGGGACGGCTTCTAGAAACGCAGCCCCACCCCCGCCCCAAACGAAAACCGGAATCCGGTACGGGTGCTTTCCAAGAGATCCGTAGCACTGACAGACAAATAGAATGGTAGTCGCTGGAACGGCACATAGGATACTCCTGCACTTAGATATTGCCCAGACCAGTCGATAATCGTTGCCAGATTGGGCAGTACCTGTAGACCCACCGCTGCCAAAACTCCTATATCTCCTAGACCTTCACTCCGAAGTACTTCTCGGGGACTAAATCGGCCGGCGCCCACCCCTAAAGTCAACCCCAACAACATCGGGTTTTCGGGACGATCCGGCCGCAGTGGCCAGGTGGCACTGGCCACTGCATAGGGTGAAACCGGCGTCTCCCGGGCATCTCGTCCATAATTTACAAAGTTTTCTACACCTAGCGCGATGGAGCTGCGATCGTCCAGCATCTTGTGAAACTTGAGATCAAAATTCCCGTTGGCGGCAAATCGTGATGGTGTCAGGCTAATCAAGTTGTAGGTAAGCTCAAGGCCTAAACCTGTACGCCCGTTCCCCAAGCCTACCACCACTGGAATCGAGCCATCGGCCTTATCGAAATCGCTGTCTCTAGAAAAGGAGCGGCTGACTCCGGAAACCCCCACAAACACCTCACCCCAATTCAAGCCAAAGCCTGCCGGTGAGGTCAGCGTAAACCCCGGGAGCAGGGTTGGTGATGGTGAAACTGCTTCCGGTTCTGGTAAAGGCTGGATAAACAGAGGAGTAGGAGCTACTGCTAGTTCTCGGGAAGGAGATGTTGCCGAGGGTAAACCCGGAGATGCCGACCGCGTTGGGATTGGTGCGAAAGTTGCCGGTACGGGTAAAGCCTTTTGAGTTGGTATTACCGGATTGGGTGCCGCCGTAGTAGGTTCCAAAACCGATTGACGGTACAGTGGGTGTTGGGGGTACAACATCAACCAAGAAGGGGTGGCTTCGCTGGCTAGAGCGGGGATCTCCCACCCGCCGGCCAGAACCCAAACGATTCCCCAACCCCATGTTTTTCCCTTGCTTGCCATGACAATGTGATCCATGGTTAAGTACCCGGCCGGATCTAGACTAACATCCCCACACCCTCCCACCGCCGTTTTGGATGAGGAATATCTCCAGGGGAGCAGGTGCTGTGAGCATTATTGTTGGAATGTAGCAATTTTCCATAAAAACTATAGAAATTTGCGAGGAAATTAGGAACAGCACCCCAGGGTTGGGCGAGCTTTGCCGGCCGAGGGAGGGGTCGCAAGCTCTAGGATGGGGAAAAGACGAACGGAGGCTTGGGATTTTGGCGGAACATCGCAAGGCAAGAGGACAAGTTGGGGCGAAACACCGACCGGCTAAGGCTTTGTGCAGCGAGTGTGGGTTGTGCGACACCTATTACATCCATTACGTGAAGGAGTCCTGCGCGTTTCTGACCCAGCGGCTGGAGGAACTGGAAGAACGCACCCACGGGCGATCGCGGGATTTGACCCAAGAAGATGACCTGTATTTTGGTGTGCATCAGGAGATGATGGCGGCCCGCAAGACGGAACCCATCGCCGGTGCGCAGTGGACGGGCATTGTCTCGGCGATCGCCATGACCATGCTGGAGCAAGGCTTGGTGGAAGGGGTGGTTTGCGTGCAGTCCCAACCGGACGATCGCTTTGGCCCCAAACCGGTGCTTGCCCGCACCCCCGCCGAGATTTTGGCGGCGAAGGTGAACAAGCCGACCCTGTCTCCCAATTTGTCGGTGTTGGAGGAGGTGGAGCGATCGGGACTCAAACGCCTGTTGGTGATTGGGGTGGGCTGTCAGGTGCAGGCTTTGCGGGCGGTGCAGGACAAACTCGGATTGGAAAAGTTGTACGTGCTGGGAACCCCTTGTGTAGACAACGTGACCAGGGCCGGGTTGCAGAAATTTCTGGAGACCACCAGCCGATCGCCCGATACCGTGGTGCATTACGAGTTCATGCAGGATTTTAATGTGCACTTCAAACACGAAGACGGTTCGGTGGAGAAGGTGCCGTTTTTTGGGTTGAACACCAAGGAACTCAAAGAAGTGTTTGCGCCGTCCTGCATGACCTGTTTTGACTACGTCAATTCGTTGGCGGACTTGGTGGTGGGGTATATGGGAGCCCCCTTCGGCTGGCAGTGGATTGCGGTGCGTAACGAGACCGGTGCCGAAATGTTGGCCACGGTGCGGGATCAACTCACGGTACAGATGGTGAGTGCAGCGGGCGATCGCCGGGAGGCGGTGCAACAGGGCATTGCCGCCTACGACCAAGCGGTTACGTTGCCGCTGTGGTTGGCGTGGTTGGTGGGGTTTGTGGTGCAGAAATTTGGGCCCAAGGGGTTGGAATATGCCCGGTTTTCGATCGACTCCCACTTTGTGCGCAATTACCTGTACGTGAAACGCCACTACCCTCAAAAGTTGGTGGCCCATGTGCCGGAATATGCCCGCCGGTTGGTGAGCCGGTACCGGTTGCCGGAAAAATAAACCCTAGGGCCGGTGGGCGATCGCCCAGCCCACCACCTCCCCAATCACCGCAATGGCGGGGGGAGCAAAGGGAGTTTCCGCCAACTCGGCGAGGATGGTGCCCAGGGTACTCCAGTGTTGCCGGGGGGGCCCCAAGCCGTGGCTCAGCAGGGCGATGGGGGTAGCCGGGATCCGTCCTCCCGCCAACAGTTGGGGCACAATCTGCGGGAGGTGGTGCATCCCCATGTAAATCACAATCGTATCGGCGGCGATCGCCCCCCAATCAATCCGCGGTTGGTAGCGACCGGCGGCTTCGTGCCCCGTAATCAACATCACGCTGGAACTGCAGGCGCGATGGGTAACGGGCAGACCAAAAGAAGCCGGAACCGCCAACCCGGCGGTAATACCGGGGATTACTTCTACGGGGATACCGGCTCCCTGCAAATCGGCCATTTCTTCGCCGCCGCGGCCAAACAAAAAGGGATCGCCCCCCTTCAGACGTACCACGTGCTGATATTGGTGGGCTTTCTGAATCAGCAATTGGGTAATCTCGGTTTGGGGCCAGGAGTGATGTCCGCGGCGCTTGCCCACAAAAATCCGCTCGGATGGGGCAGGCACCCAGTCCAAAACCGAGGGGTGCACCAGGGCATCGTAAATCACCGCTTCGGCTATTTCCAGCCGCGCTTTCCCCCGCAGCGTGATCAAATCGGGGTCGCCGGGGCCCGCCCCCACCAAGTACACTGTGCCCAATTTACTTCTGCGTCGCCCGAATCAAGGACTGAAACAGCGATCGCTGGGTGGGACACTCCGGCGACATTTCGGGGTGCCACTGCACCGCTAACAACCAAGGATGGGCTTCGCACTCAATCGCTTCGATGGTACCGTCCGGCGCTTTGGCCACCACCCGCCAACCCGCCGGTAGTCGATCCACGGCTTGGTGATGCCAAGAGGTAATTTCGGTGGTATCGGTACCCAAGGCCCGACGGAGGCGGCTGTCGGGTTCAATGAAAACCGGATGGCGGGTGGGTTTGGTAGTGGCTTCGCTTTCGTGGCGGTGCAGGGTGTCGCCGGCCACCACATCCGGCACATGGGCAATGAGGGTGCCCCCACAGGCGACGTTCAAGACCTGCAACCCCCGGCAAATTCCCAGGGCGGGCAGCTGCCGTTCCACCACGGTCTTGGCCAAAGCCAGTTCAAACGCATCGCGATCGCTGTCTACGGCATAGATGCTTTCGTGGTAGTCGCCGCCGTAGTGTTCCGGGGCAATGTCGCCCCCCCCCGCCAAAATCATTCCATCCAGTAGGGGCCACAGACGCTCCAAATGGGTTTCCCCCGGCGGCAGCAACACCGGCAGCCCTCCGGCCATCCGCACCGCGTCCACGTAGGTGGCCGGCAAATGAAATTCTCCCTCTTCATTGCGGGGATACATGCTGATGCCAATCACTGGCGGTGCCACTGCTTTGCTCCGTATTTGCCCCTATGGATTCTCCATCTTAGCGAGATTCCCCCAAACTGGGGGCCTCCCTACTCCACCAACCGCAATTCATCCAAATTCCACAAAGGACTGAGAACCGTGGGCTGTACCCCCTCCACCCGATTGCGAATGGCGGTGAGGGCCAACCGGGTCACCAAGTGAATGACGGGCAATTCCGTTTGCACCACTTTCTGAAATTCGCCGTACAACCGTTTGCGTTCCCCTTCATCGATGGTACCGGCGGCTTGTCGGAAGAGTGCATCCACCCGCTTTTCCCAATCGCTGACGATCCGGCCGGGAATGGGCGGTTGTCCGGGGGCCGGCCCCAAATTGAACATATGGACGGGGCCATCGGAAGCCCACAAGTGGTAGCTGGCATGGGGCTCCACCCCCGCCCCAAACCCCAACATCGCCAATTCCCATTGCCGGGTACCATCCAATTTGTCGATGAGGGTGGAAAATTCCAGAATTTGGGGATCGATTTGAATGCCGATCGCCCCCAGATCGCTAATGATTTGGGGCATCAAGGCCGGCCCTGCCCCCCCCGTCGAAGTGGCTAAGGTCAGCCGTACGCGGTTCCCCTCCCCATCCTCCAGTTGACCTTCGGTGTTGTACCGGAAACCGGCCTGCTGCAACAGGGCTTTGGCTTTGGCGGGATTGTAATCGTAGAAGGGCAACCCCTCGGCCCGGGACAGATAGTAGGGACTGATTTCGGCGATCGGGGAATCCTGGGGCTGACCCAACCCCGCATAGTAGGAGTTGATCATGTTCTGCCGATCCAGGGCGTAGGCGATCGCCTGGCGAAATTCCCGCTGGGCCAACCACTGGGCTTTGATCGGATCGACGAAGGGTTTGCCATCGGAGCCCCGCCCCCGATTCAGGTTGAACATCACAAAACTTTTGCTGGAAACTACGCCAGTGTTGTACACGGTGTAGTTGCCGACGGCTTCCAACCGTTTCACCAGGGAAAAATTCCGGGCCGGCACGTCGTACACATCCAGCTCTCCCGACCGAAACTTCAGCAATTCCGTATCGAGGTTGGGCACAATCTGGTACACAAACCGGGGGATATTGGGCAAAGGGGCTTTCCAGTAGTTGGGGTTGCGGCGATACACCAATCGCTGGTTGGGAGAATACTCCGTGAGGGTGTAGGGCCCGCTGCCCACCAATTGATCTACGGGGGTGTTGATGCCCCAGGTTTCCAAAAATTGGGGTTTGCCCTCGGCATTGGGTTGCAAGGTCTGCGCCAAGACGTGTTTGGGCAGGATGGTGGCCCCCCCCACAAACCGCAGAAACGGGGCAAAGGTCTCCGGCAACGTAAAGCGAATGCGGCGATCGTCCAGTTGGGTCACCGTCGGAAATTGGCCGTTCACCTGCAAAATGCTGCCCATGCTGCTGGGAATTTTGGGGTTGAACAACACGTCCCGAAAGGTGAACAAAACATCGGTGGCGGTGAGGGGCTGGCCATCCGACCACCGCAGGTTCTCCCGCAACGTGAAGGTGAGGGTCAACCCGTTGTCGCTGTAGTCCCACCGCTCCGCCAGTTCCGGCACGAGGTTGCCCTTGCCATCGTTGCCCACCAGGCTGGCAAACATCAGACCGATCGCCTGGGCACTGTAGGCATCGTTCACCAGGTAGGTGTTCCAGGTTTTGGGATCGCTGCCGAGGGGCAACACCAGGCGATCGCGCACCAAAGCGGGTCGGCACCCCGACACCAGCAGCGCCAGCACCACCACCAGGGTCAGCCAGACCCACCCCCATCGTTTTTTGGTCGCCATGCCCTTGCCCCCAAATCGTAGGGCCTATTTTATCGGTTGATCCACCGTTGCCAGAGGGGAGGGGCGATCGCCCACGTCAGTACCGCCACCAAGGCCAAAATGCCAAACCGGAGCACAACATTCACCAAGTCGGTCAAGGGCAACCACTGTCCCGCCAAAAAGGCGATGCCAGTCATCACGGTGCCCCACAATACCGCCCCTAACACATTCCAGAGGAGAAACTGGGGGTAGGGCATCCCGCTGATGCCGGCCAGGGGCCCGGCAAAAATCCGCAGCAACGTAACAAAGCGCCCCAGAAATACCGCCCGTTCCGCATTCCCGGCAAATTGCTCCCGGGCCTTGGCCCAATCGTTGGCCGGCAATCGAAACAGTTGGCCAAGGCGCTGCCAGAGGACTTCGCCGCCCCACCGCCCCAACCAATAGCCGCCGCTATCGCCCAAAATAGCCCCGGTCACCGCCGCCAGCCAGACCCCCCCGATCGCCAGTTTGTGGTTGCCGGCCAAAAATCCCGCCGCCAAGACCAGGGTTTCCCCCGGTAACGGAATCCCCGCATTCTCCAACAAAATCCCGCCGAACACCGCTCCATACCCGAATCGCTCGGCGATGTCCAACAACGTCTCCAATTGGAAAATTTCCGACATGGGGCTCCCGCAACATTTCTTCAAGTTTACGGTAGCGCAAACCGGTGGAGAGTGATCAAGTGGGATCGAGGGCGTGTTGCTGCAGGGCGGCCAGGGGGATGTGTTCGAGGGCGGCGGCATGGGTGGCCGCCAATACCACCGGTGGGGCCACGCCCGCTTGATGGGCTTCATACCAGCGGGCAGCACACAGACACCAGCGATCGCCCGGTTTCAGCCCCGGAAAATCGTAAGCAGGCATGGGGGTACTCAAATCGTTGCCACGGGCCTTGGTGAATTCCAAAAATGCCACCGTGACCTGGGCACACACCACGTGCACCCCAAAGTCGCCGCCCCCGGTATCGCAACAGCCATTCCGATAAAATCCGGTGCGGGGAGCCAAAGAACAGACTTGGAGGCTCCCCCCCAATACGTTGGTACTCATAGATGACCCGAGCGACGTTACGGCAACCGTACCAAATCGGGCCGCAACTCGGAAGCTCCCCGTAAATAAACGTGGCGAATATCTTGCTGGGGTACCAACATATTGACGTGCAGCAAGACCCGGATGCAACGGGGCAAACTGCCGGACACGGCAAAATGCTGGACATCGACAAAGGGAACAATTTCCCAGTTGGGACGGGAGCGGGCGATCTGCGCCGGAAACACGGCATCCAGATCGGGCGTTACCGAAAAAGTGGCACTGGCGACTTCGTGGGGGTCAAGGCTGGGGTTGCGGGCTTCCAATTCGGACATCAATTCCAGAACGGCGGCACGAATGGCCCCATAGGTGTTGGCTTCGGCCGTGGTTGCGCCCCGAATGCCCCGAACTCGCCAGTTCACGCTGTCGCCCCCAACCCAATCCGATCGGACTGATTATGGCACAGCTTGTCCCCCTCCTACTGGGGCGATCGCCGCCAAGTCCGGTTCTGGGTTTGCCCTTGGCGATTGGTGACCTGGCCGCTGCCTTCCCAGGTGCCAGGCGCGGTGCGCTGCCCTTCCCCGGTGCCCTGCCGCTGACTGCCATCGCCAAAGTTGACGGCGCGTTGACCACTGCACTGGCCGTTGGCGCAACTGCCTTGCCGCTGAAAACCAGTCTGTTGACCTTGGGGCCCGGTGACCGTTCCCTGGTTGCTCCAGGCGTTGCCGGTGCGTTGCCGCTGCCCTTGCACGTTGTAGGTGTTGGTCTGCCCTCGGCGATTGGTGGTGTTGACGGTGCCGGTGTAGTTGCCTTGGCCATCCCCTTGATAGGTACTTTGCGAGCCGCTGGTTTGGCCGCCGGGCCAACTGTACTTCCGCTCAATCTCCAGTTGGTTGTTCTCCCAAGTGTAGGTGCTGTCGACACTTGTGGTGTTGCCGTTGGGGCCGGTCGTGGCGCGGTTCACCGTGCGGCTGTTGCCCTGTTGCGTGGCGTTGGCGGTAGATGTGGTGGTGCCTTTGGGCCCCGTGACCGTAACCGTACCGGCGATCGCCGGGGCGATCGGGGTCAGCAACGCCAGAGCCAAGCTCCAAACCAGACTATCGTTCATCATGGGGTGACCTCCTTGTGGAATCAAACAGGGCAAAATTTGCGAGGATTTTAGGTTTCTGCCTATTTGGACAAGTCCTGGCCGTTGCCAGGGCCTGCCCAGTAGCATAAGGGTTCCCGGAATCGGGGGATTGGCGACAGGATGCCTGATGGATTTTGCGTGCTTGTTGCAGCCAAACCGAAACCGCTAAGATTGAGGTCTACAAGGGGAGTTGGTATGGCAGCGCAAACCCTCGTTCCCATTCTGTATGCCCGCGATGCGCGGCACTCCGCCCAATGGTACGAGCGTTTGGGGTTTACGGTGACCGGTGAGCATCGGTTTGCCCCAGATTTACCCCTGTACCTGTTTTTGCGGTGGGGTGAACTCCAAGTACACCTCTCGGAACATCAGGGCGATGCCCGTCCCGGTACCTTGCTGTACCTGTGGGTGCCAGCGCTAGACCCAATCGCCCAGGGGTTTGGTGCTACCGTAGAAGACCTGCCATGGGCTCGCCAAGTGGAAATTGCCGATCCCGATGGCAATCGCTGGCGTATTGGAGAGGAGTTTTAACCCCATGCTGCCCTGGTTTGCCTGTGTTACCGTACAAGATGTATCCCAACCGCCTGCGATGACCATTCCGGAAACGGCCCAAGGGGCGATCGCCGCGGCCCGGCAATTGGGGGCCCAGTTGCACAAGGTACCACCCGCATCTTGGACGGTGCAGACGGTGGAAGCCCGCACCTGGCCCAACGGTTGTTTGGGATTGGGGGGCCCCGACGAACTGTGTACCCAAGCCCTGGTTCCCGGTTGGCGGATTGTGTTGTCCGATGGTTCCCGTAGTTACGGGTTCCGCAGCGATCGCCCTGGTCGTCAAGTGCGCCCCGAACCGCAATGAAAACCTGGGGTCGGGGGCTGCTGATGGGGGCGATCGCCCTGTTCATGGTCTTACCGTTGTTGTGGCTGCTGAGTACGGCCCTCAAAAGTCCGGCGGAAAACCTGTTTCAGCAACCGCCCCGCTGGTGGCCCGAAAATCCCACTTTGGTCAATTTTCAGGGGGTTTGGCAGGCGGTGCCGTTCCTGCGTTACACCCTCAACAGTACGGTGGTGGCGGTGGGAGCAACGGCTTGCCATGGGGTGCTCTGTGCGTTGACGGCCTATCCTTTGGCCCGCATGTCGTTTGTGGGTCGGCGGCCCCTGTTTTGGGCGATCGTGGCTACCAGTGCCATCCCCTTTCAAGTGACGTTGTTGCCGCTGTACCTGTTGGCCACGGGCTGGGGTCTGAAAAACACCTACCTGGGGCTGATGCTGCCCTATTTGATTTCTCCATTTGGTATTTTTTTGCTCCGCCAGGCTTTGGCCGGTGTGCCCCAAGAGTTGGAAGAGGCTGCCCGCCTCGACGGTTGTTCGGCCTTGGGCATTTGGTGGGATGTGCTGCTCCCGGCAACCCTGCCCGCCCAAATTACGGTGGCCCTGATCGCGTTCCTGGGGGTCTGGGGCGATTTCCTCTGGCCCCTGGCCTTGATCGATAACCCCGATCGCCAAACCCTACCCCTGGCGATCGCCCAGTTGGCGGGAGCTTTCGGCACCAATTGGCGGTGGGTGGCCGCCGGCTCGGTGCTGGCTTTGCTGCCCGTGGTGGCGTTGTACTTGGTGGCCCAACGGTTCATCGTACCCGCCGAAACCACCCGCGGCCTCAAGGGCTAAGCCTCCTGTTTCCCATCTCCACAATCAAATACCCGAGTTCACAAAAAGCAATAAAAAATCGCATCAAGAACACCGAAAAAGGGAGGGATTGCCCCTAGTACCAAGTTTCCCGGGGGTTTCGGTTGGTGGCGATCGCCCAAACCAACATCGGCTAGGACGAGTTATAAAAATCTCTGGATTTTGCTTGTATTGTAGGGACTGGGCGGATGACCGTTACAATTGGGGTACTTCAAGTTATAGTCAGTCTAATTAACTTTGAGAAGTTTGCCCTTGCCCTCAGGGCGGAAAGATCGGAG
>DMPD01000026.1 GCA_003456125.1 Cyanobacteria bacterium UBA8156
TGTGCTCTTCCGATCTGATGGAGCCGGGGGGATGGGGCGCGGGCCAAGCGCTCCAGCCAATGCCGGGCGATCGCTCCTTCCGGGGCCACCGGAGCCAACGTCACGTCTTCTTGCCGGGCCCGGGCCGCCATGTGCCCATCAATGTCGCCTTTGGCCACCATGCGGGCCAACACATAAGACTGCCGTTGTTTGAGACCGTCCCAGTTCCATCGGGGATGCAAGTGGGTGGGGGCATTGGGCAGCGCCGCCAGCAAGCTGGCCCGGGCTAAATTGAGTTGGGCCGCCGACATCCCCAAATAATGACGGGCGGCCGCCTCCACTCCGTAAACGTTGCCCCCCATCGGCACATGGTTCAAATAGGCGGTCAAAATTTCCTCGCGGGTGGAACCCGCCTGCACCCGCCACGCCAGCCAAATCGTGGTCAGTTTGCCCCAAACCGTCCGGGGAGTGCGGTACCGCAGCCGCACCAGCTGTTGGGAAAGGGTAGAAGCTCCGCCCACCACCCGCCCGGCCCGCACGCTGTCCCACAGGGCTCGCCCCAAGGCCCACCCGTCGATCGCCCCGCCATCAAACCGCCGATCCTCCGCCGCCAGCAAAGCCTGCACCAACCAGGGGGAAACCTGGGTTAACGGCACATCGATCGCCTCTTCCCCCCCGACCAGCACCGTGCCCAGAAAAGCCCCATGGCGATCGGTAAACGTCAAACTGGGGCTAGCCCGCCGCCAATCCCGGGCCCGCAACGGCATCAGATAGGGTAAACCTCGCACCAGTAGCAGGAGGGCCACCACCCCCAGCCAACGCCCCTTGCGTTTTTTGCGGCCCAAGGCTACCCCCTTCAACGACGACGAAACTCCGCCGGGGAAACCCGCAACGGATTCTTGGGATCCCAAACCCCCAACCCCAACAACCGCGCCCGCATCTGGGCTCGCTCCAACCGCTGTTGGTAGCGCACATTCGGCGGAAAAGAGCGAGCCAGAGCATAGCCCTCGGCGATCGCCTCTTCGTTCAGCAAGCGCCCGTTGTGCCAGATGTAGGCCAGGGCATGGCCGGCCGGATTGGTGGGCTCCACATCAAATTCCAAAGACACCTCTTTGGTTTGGGTAAAGTGCTGTTGCCAAAAAGCCCGGGCCTCATTGCCCCAGGGACTCTGCTCCGGGAACGGCGCATCCACCCCCACCGGCAACACCCGCTGCGAAGCCCGATTGGGATCGGCCCGATTCACCGCCAACAACGTCCGCCCGCTCACCACCTGCTGCACTTCCCAGGTTTCCACCGTTCCGGGTTTGGGGCGATCGCCCACCACCGTCAACGCCACGTTGCCCGCCAACCAGATCACCCCCACCCCCAGCAAAATCAGCTGCCGCAACCGTTCGGCTCCTGCCACTCTTCCCATGGGCTGCCCCTTCCCGCATCATTGCCTACCGTACCAAACCCCCCGTCACAATCGCTACCCTTTTCGGTTTTCCTCACCCCTAAGATACCGCTAAGCACGTTTTGCATCGTTTGCATTCCTTGCGAAACGTGTTATTTTTTTAAGAAATGTAACAGAAGGGAGGGGCGATCGTATGGAACGTCTGCCTGTCGAGAAACAGTTTGCCCATGCCATGTTTCGCCAACAGATCCAGAACATTGATCTGGAAGCGGCGAAGTCGTTGCTGGAGGATTTGCACCTGTTGTATTTGAACCAGCAGGCCTTGGTGGCGCGACTGGCGAAGGGCGAGTTGGGTTGGGAAGCGCGGTAGGGCCGCAGGACTCCCAAACGTTGTACGCTGGAAGCGGGCGTAGACAGCGAACCGCAAATGCTTGAAAGACTTGGAACCGCCGGCAAAATCTTGGTGGCTGTAGCCGTAGGATTGGTGCTCCTGAGCATTGCCGTAGTGACTGGGGTGGGGCAGGCCACCCCTGGCAACCTGGTGGCGGGCATCCAGGCCCAGCCCACGGCCGTCAAGTTTATTCCCAAGCAAGCCCCGTTGATGGTGGCGTTAACGGTTTCGCCCGAGCGTCTTGCCCGCTATGGTTTGTTGCAGGTACCGGCGGGGGAGCGCTCCCGCCTCCGGCAGCGTTGGCAGGGGGTGCAGACCGCCCTAGCCGAGTATTGGCATTTGGATTACGGCCGGGACATTGCCCCGTGGCAAGGGGAAGAGTTTGCGGCCGCCGTGACCACGGCTGATTTGGATCGCGATCCCAGCAATGGGTTTCAGCCGGGGCAACTGATTGCGGTACAGGCGCGCCGGGTAGAAGCGGCCACCAAAAGTCTGTCTGCCCTGTGGCAGCGGCAGGCCCAGCAGGGTGCCGATCTACGGTTTGAGCCCTATCAAGGTTTGGAGATTGTGACGGCCCAAGGCCCCACCCAACCGCTCCTGGCCGCCGCGCAGGTGGGCCCCTTTGTCTTGTTTGCCAACGATTCCCGGGTGGTTCGCGCGGCGATCGACAACCTGCAGGTGCCGGATGTGGCCTTGGACAGCGATCCCAGTTTTCGGGAGGCCGTGGCGCGGTTGGCGGAGCCCCGCATCGGCTTGGCCCGGGTAAACGGGGTGACTCTAGCGGATTGGGGAGTGGCCCAACACCTCCTACCGGTAGAATTTGCGAAGCTGCCCCCGACCGATGTGGTCTTGGGGCTTGGCGTGGAACCCCAGGGTATTCGCCTGGAAATGTTGGCGCTGCTGGCGGAATCGGTGCCCCAAGGTACCCAAGGGCCTTTGCATCCGGCGCCATTGCCTGCCCAAGCCTCTTTTATCACGGGTCGGGATTTGGCCGCCACGCGGGCTGCCCTGCAAGATACGTTGCACCCCTATCCACCGATCGCCCAGGCGCTGACCGAGGGTTTGAACCGCCTGAATGGGGCCCTGGGGTTTGATGCCGCGGCGGAAATTCTGCCGTGGGCCCAAGGGGAATTTGCTTTGGCAGTGTTGCCAGCAGCGACCCCCCATTGGCTGTTGTCGGCGGCTATTACCGACACCCAAGCCGCCGAAAAGGCTTTGATTCGTCTGGAAGAAATCGCCCGCGATGTCTTGGGGCTGACGGTGGGCCAAGTGGAAGTGCAAGGACAGCCCCTGACGGTATGGACACGGTTGCAGGCCGATGGCGAACGGGTACAGGGGTCGGTGGTGGCGGCGCTGACCACCGTGGGCGATCGCCTGTTGTGGGCGGACTCGGTGGAAGCGATTGCCGAGGCCCTGTCCCCCGCTGC
>DMPD01000035.1 GCA_003456125.1 Cyanobacteria bacterium UBA8156
TGCCGTCTGGGGAGATATCAAATTTGAGGTTCTGAAAGTCGCCGCTGTCGATCCGCAACTGGGGCGCTCCCCCCGCCAATGGCACTTCGTACAACCGGCGATCCAAGGGACCCCGTTCCCCCTCGATCGCCACGATGACCCTTTGTCCGTCCCCCATCGGCTTGAAATCCACCACGGGGCGATCGGTCACAGCCCGATTTTGTTTGGTCTGCACATCGTAATACCTCAGCCGATTGGTCCCATCCACATACAAAAAGGCCGGGGGCGGGGTGGTAAACCGACCGGTAAACGGGGCAATGGTTTTGGCTTCGCCGGTCTCCGCTGCAAACCGATCGAAAGCATCGGCCAGGGAAAGGGTAAAGGTCTGACCGTAGGGAACCGGAGCCAGGGGGGTATAGGCCATGCGCAACCCCGACCAGCTGAATTTGCCGGGCAAGGCCGGGGCAATTTTCAGGTTGTCTTGCACGCTGTCCCGGTTCATGGGCCGGTTGAACTCCAGCACAAAAAAGCGATCGCCCGCCCGCACTTCTTGATCCTGCCAACTGAAACGCCGCACCACCGGCCGCGTGTGATCGCCCACCCATAGGGTCACCCCAATGGCCACGGTCAACAATAGAGCCAGCGCCAGGGTTCCCCAGTCTAGGGGGTGCCACGGTAAGGAGGTTTTCGGGTTACGTCCTGGGCGTAACCGCTGCCACAGATTAACCAAATTCTTGAGATTATGTAGGGTTTAGTCGACGATTTCCACCGTTGGCGCATAGGCTTTCAACAGGGCGCTGAGCTGCTCGGTGAGGCTGTCTTTGGCGGATTTGATCTGGATGCGCTCCACCGCCGACCGCTCGAGGCTGTATTGGTGGGGCTGCGCCAAGTTCCGCTCGATCGCCTCTTTCACCTGTTGGGCAATCAAATACTGGAGGTCGGCGAGGGCCCGTTCCCGCTGGTAGGAAGCCCCTTCTTCCGAAGTGGCATAAAGGGGCGGCAGCCGGTTGAGGGCATAGGCGGCAATATCCCCCAAGTCCACAACCCGTTCCGAAGAGGATTCGATTTCGGCGACCCGCGCCACCGCTTCGTTGAGCACCAGCTCTTCCATCACGTTGATGAACTGTTTGCGGGGTACCGCCACCACTTCCCCGCTCAGCAAAGCCCCCATCAGGCGATCGAGCGCCATGTAGTCTTCGGGAGATAGGTCTAGGGCACTGTCGCAAATGCGACCCACCTCAGCTTCCATCGCCGGGGTGAGGTAGCCATCGGCAAAGGCTTGCTCGACAATCGAGGGTATGGTGCTTTTCTTCTCCACAAGACCGTTTCCGTTGTCGCTGGCTTCCATCATAGTATTGCGTTGCCCCAATCCTGTCCCGATTTTTCCGAATTTTTGGCTCCCTTGCCTTCCCCAAACGTCCTGCCATGTGGGGAGTACGCCCTACTCCGACCGAAAGGTGGCAGCGCTTTGGCGAAACACCGGTTCCCGGGCTACAAATTCGCTGCGCTCGGTGGTGTACGTGAGGACATACACCGTGTTGCCCCGCCGGATAAAGTACTGCAGTTGACTGAGCCGGAACGCCTCAATGGTAGACTCCAGTTTAAGGATGGTGGTTTGGTTGTCGCCCTGCATTTGCCGGGACACCACGCGAAACGGTTTGGGCAACTCTTTGATGTTGAGATCGACGACGGTTGCCAACGGCAAGTTGCTGGGCACTTTGGCCGCGCCAACGTTGAGGTTGGTCAGCGCCCCGGTGTTCCCCCGCCGTCGATCAAAGGCATACAGCAAAAAGGAAGAGCGGTTGGTCTCGATCGCCCGTACCGTTGGTTCAAAGTCTTGACCCAGCAACCGCAACCGCTGCAACACTTCGGGCATTTCGCCTTCCAGATCGCCCCCTTCAAAGCTGGCGGGCAATTGCACCGATACCCCCCGCCCCCGCACTTCTTTCCACCCCGCGGTGGGGGCTTGGGCTGGGGCCGGCGCGATGGCCACTGTCAACGCCAATCCCCATCCCAGGCATATCCTGCTCATGCGGTTCCCTTGGTCTGCCCCTGTTCTTGCATCTTTACCATATCCAGGAGGCCTTCCGCTACCCGCGCCAACACTCCCGGTTCCCCCAAAGCTGCCCGCATTTCGGCATAGTCCGCCAACATCTGTTGCCGCCGGGTAGAGTTTTGCAGCAATTCCCAACCGCATTGGGCGATCGCCTCGGGGGTGGCGGCTTCCTGCAAAAACTCGGGCACGATCGCCTTCCGGTTCACCAGGTTGGGGGGGGACATAAACGGAATCGAGAATTTCAGGACGTTGCGGGCCAACCACGCGGTGATCGGACTGACGCGGTAGACCACCACTTGGGGGGTGCCTAGCAATGCGGTTTCGAGGTTGACGGTGCCGGATTTGGCCAACACCAAGTCGGCGGCGCGAATGGCGATCGCCGAAGGCTCCTCGACAATGTGGATGGGCAGACCGATGGTGGCCGCCAGGGCGGCGAGGGCGGGGCGATACCGGGGCAACGACAGGGGCAACCAAAAAGATACGGGCCCCGCCAAGCGTTCTTGCAATTGCCGGGCCGCCTGCATCAAGACCGGGGCCAAATAGCGGATTTCCTGCTGCCGAGAAGCGGGCAACAACACGATCGCCGTTTCCGATTCCGGGATACCCAATTGGGCGCGGGCCGTGGGGCGATCGGGCACCGCCGCCAACAAATCCAGGAAGGGGTGCCCCACCCACACCACCTGGCCGCCGTATTGCCGGTAATAGCGGGCCTCTTCGGGGAAAATGGCAAAAATGGCATCGGTGAACCCGGCGATCGCCCGGGTGTTTTTGTCGCCAAAAGACCACACCCATTCCTGGGGGGCAATGTAGTAGGCCACCGGAATTTTCAATTGCCGCTTGGCAAAATACCCCATGGCGATGTTGGGGGTCACGTAGTCGATCGCCACCATCAGGTCGGGGGGATTTTCCCGCAGCAAGCGCTTGGCCCGCCGCTGTTGCTGGAACGTCGGCCAAACATAGGGCAGAGACTCCACCAGACCAATGGAGCCAATGTGCAAGGTGTTGCCCAAGAGATGGCCCCCCGCCGCCGCCATCCGATCGCCCCCCAGCGCCCAAATCTCCACTTGCCAGTGCCGACGGGCGGCGGCCTCCTGCAACGCCCCGATCAGGGCGGCCCCGTGGTAATCTCCGGATACCTCGCCGGTGCTGAGAAAAATCCGCGCCTTCATGCCAGCCAATAGCCCAGGGCCAACCCCACCCCACTGCCAAATTGTTGGGCGATCGCAAAGAATTTGCTGGGGGCCAAGCGTTCCGGTTCCCCCCGCCGGGTGGCAATAAATTGGCTCAATTGATAACCTCCCCATACCCCCAGCAGCATCAGGCTGGCCGTCCCCGGCACCGCCCCCAGGGCCATGCCCACGGCCACCGGTAGGTAAATGGCGACGCTCCAGGGATTCACCCACGCCAAGGCCCCCGCCAGTCCCAACTTCACCGCCGGCGAGCGCTTGCCCGCCGCCCGGTCGTCTTCGATTTGGTGAAAGTGGGAGCAGAACAACACCAACGTGACCGCCAAACCGATGCTGAGAGCCGCCGGGGCGATCGCCCACGACCAGGATTGGGCTTGGCTGTAGTAAGCCAGGCCCACGCCAATGGGCCCAAAGGCCAAGAAGCACAGGGGTTCCCCCCAACCGGCATAACCCCAGCGAAAGGGCGGCCCCTGGTACACATAGCCCAGCCCACAGGCCAACCCCAACAACAGCAGAATGGTGGCATCCTGCTGCTGCCAGGACAGCAACGCCACGGTACCCAAGGCCAAAAGCAAGCACAGTTGGGCCACCCCCCACACCGCTCCCTTCCGGCCCGTGAGGTTCACCACCGAATGGGGTTTGTGCACATCCACTCCGGTTTCGGCATCAAACACATCGTTGCAGAGGTTTTCCCAGGCCAACACCAAGACCGCCACCGCCAGCAAGCCCGCAAACCGCCAAGGCTGCAACGGAAACCCCTGGGATTGGGCGATCGCCGTGCCCACCACCATGGGCATCACCGCCACGCTGTACATGGGCCACTTAATCGCCGCCTTCCACAATTGCCCCTGGGGCAACGTTGCTGTTCCCGGTGCCATCCTTTGTCCTACGCCGTCTGGTTTCTATCGTAGCGCTGCAGATAGGCCACCAAGCCCTGCAAACCCAACCGGTAGCTGTCGATCCCCAACCCGCTGATTTGCCCGATCGCCACCGGTGCAATGTAGGAATGGTGCCGAAAACTCTCCCGGGCGTAGACGTTGCTGATATGAACCTCCACCGTCGGCAAACCGGTACCGGCGATCGCATCCCGCAGGGCAATGCTGGTGTGGGTATAGGCCCCCGGATTGAACACCAAACCCCGATCGCCCCGCGTGGCCGCCCGTTGAATGGCATCGATCAACGCCCCTTCGCCGTTGGCCTGTTCGCAGGTGAGGACGGCCCCCAAGGCCACCGCCTCGGTCTGCAATTGCTCGTTGAGTTCCGCCAGGGTGAGGGAGCCATAAATTTCCGGCTCCCGTTGCCCCAACCAATTGAGGTTGGGCCCGTGCAATACCAAAATCGGCCAAGCCATCGCCAAAACCCGCTGCGGTTTCGCCAGTTTAGCGGATTGTGGCCCCCTCCCCTTTCCGCTAGACTGGCCCCACCAACCCCCTAAACCGATGGCCTACGACCCCGATCGCGCGATCGCCGAAGCCCGTACCGACCGTTTGTGGCAAGCCTATTTCTGCTTGATGCCGGTGTTTGGCGTGGTGCCGGCGGCCTTGATTTTGTTGGGCGATCGGGGCGATCGCCAACTCCAAAACACCGCCCGGCTGGCCCTGGGACTTGGGGTGGTGTGGTTGGTGGGAACCGCCCTGTTGACCGGCGACAGCACGGCGATCGCCCTGGGGAAAGGCACCCTCAGCAGCGCCTATTTTGCCCTGTGCATTGGTGCCATGGCCAAGCTCTATAGCCGTCGACCCGATCGACCACGGCGATCGCGATGAAACGATGGGGATGGCTCGCCTGGCTACTGGTGGGTTGCGGCGGTACCGCCCCCCCCGCCAAACTACCGGTGTTTGTGGTGGTGCAGGCTTCCCCCGACGGTAGCGCCCTCGAAACCATTGCCCCCGCCGACTGGGTGAGCGATCGCTCCCAACTGGGCCCCGCCCTCCGCAACCTGCCTGCCGGGCCTTACACCCTTTGGCAAGCGGGTCAACCGGCCACTTCCCTGTTGCCCCAAGGGGTGTTCCCTTCGGAAGCCTTTGGGGCCGTGGTGACTTTCAAGCTCGATCCGCCCCTGGATGTTCGCCATCCCTTGCGCCGCCAACCCCAAGGCGCGGTGCTGATGCCCAACGGTGTGCCCCCGGCCCCCGATGTCACCCGCTACACCTGTCCCCCCGATCTGCCCCGCCGGCTCCGCCCGGTGGTGGCTGCCTTTGGCCAAAAGCGCCTGCATCTGAGCGCGGCCCGCGCCAACAACTTAGCCTTCTGCCATCTGGAATGCGTAGACCTCACCTGGTATC
>DMPD01000130.1 GCA_003456125.1 Cyanobacteria bacterium UBA8156
TTTGCTTCCAAAAACTCCTGAAAATCAATGGGATCCAGTTCCGGTAAATCCTTGGCTTTGCGCACCGCATTGACCGACAACCGCAAAAACTCTTCGTTGCTCACCCCCGGAATTTCCAAGGGATACTGAAAGGCCAGAAAAACCCCGGCGCGGGCCCGTTCTTCGGGAGCCAAGGCCAGCAGATCTTCCCCCAAAAACGTGACTGTGCCACCGGTAACCGCGTAGGCGGGGTGACCGCACAAAATTTTGGACAGGGTGCTTTTGCCGGAACCGTTGGGGCCCATAATCGCATGCACTTCGCCGGCCCGAATTTCCAGGTTGACCCCATGGAGAATGGGGGTGCCGTCCACGCTGGCCGTGAGTTCACGGATGGACAACACCACCGGACTGTTTTCGATAAGCATTGGCGGTGGTCTTAACCTTTGGTAATAAACTGCCGTCTATTGTACGGTTTGGGAGGGATTCGGCAGCAAATGGGGCCGAAAAGGGGATGTCTGCAAATCCGCCGGGGCGATCGCCCACTGACCGTTGGTTGGGAAATACTCCGCCAACAAGGCATTTTGGCGATCGCGCACCTGGAGACGCTGCCGGGTGGATTGCACCGTAGAGCCCAAGTGCTGGAGCAGCGCATACCGTTGCACATAATCCAAATCGTTCCAGGCCCCCCGCTCCAACCGAAACACTACAGACCCTGGTTCGAGGGCAGGGGTTAACCCCTCCGGCAACCCACGCCCAAACCGCTCGGCGGCCCACCAAGGACTGGGTGCCACCGGCCGCAAAGGTACCGTCTGGGCGATCGCTTCCCCGGCCATCACCCCCCAAACCAGTCCCCACCCAATCAGTGCCTTAAGGCTCATAGCCCAAAGCCCGCAGGCGGGCCGCCAAAGCCTCCGCCCGTTGCCGTTCCTGTTCAGCCCGCTGTTGTTCCCGATTGGCGCGTTGCCGTTCCTGTTCGGCCCGTTGTTGCTCTTGCTCAGCCCGTTGCCGTTCTTGTTCAGCTCGCTGTTGCGCCCGCTCGACCCGTTGCTGTTCCCGTTCGGCTTGCTGTCGGGCCTGGGCAGCGGCTTCCGCGGGGGTGGGTACCAATTCCCCGGCAGCCGTGAAGTACCGCAGACGCTTACCCACAACTCCCAGGTACAGTTCCAGCACTTCGCTCCACCGCCAACCCTGGGTATTGGGGACAATCTCGGTGTACACGCCGCCGGTTCCCAACCGAAATCCGGCAAACTCAGCGGTGTCGGGTGAAAACCAAAAGTATTCCGGGGTGCGAAACCGGTCTTGATAAAGTTGCTTCTTCAGCCCGCGATCCACGGCCGCCGTCGAGGAGGACAACAATTCCACAATCAAATCCGGGTAGCGCCCCCCTTCTTCCCAAATTGCCCACGATCGCCGCTCCCGCTGCTCGGTGTTCCGCACCACGAAAAAGTCTGGCCCCCGAAAATCCCGGTGTTTGACTTGCTCAGGGCTGAAGTACACCGTCAGGTTGGCCCCAATAAAGAAATCGTCGCGATCGGCCCAGAGGTATTCCAGAATCGCCACCAGCCACATCAATTGTTGCGAATGGGAAGAACTTTCCATTTCCGGCTCGTCGCTCCAGGGTTCGTTGCCCCGAAACACGGAGCTGGGGGGAACTGCCACGGAATGCATCGCGACCTCCAGAGGATTACAACTGGGAAGGGATGGCCGGCGGCGAGGGGGGCACCGCCGCCGGACGAGGGGTGGAAGCCGGCCCCCGACTCAATACAAACGTGGTGGCGACAAACAACACCACGATCGCCCAGGTAAACCGGTTGAGGTTGGCTTCGGCGGTTTTGGTGCCGGAGAACATTTGGGCCTGACCGCCAATGCTGGCGAGACCGTCCCCTTTGGGACTGTGCAAAAATACCAGGAAAATAATCGATACGGCCAAAATCGACCAGACTACGCGCACAAACTCGTACATGCTTAGGGGCAAATGGGTACACCCTCTAGGTTACCCCTAATTTATGGTCTCCTCTCTGGGTACGCACCAGCAGCTCGTCCTGGAACACCCGAATTATTGAGAACCAGGGGCGGTGCCCCCACGACCCGTTGTTAGAAGGGTGCCATTCCGCCCGCTTTCTGTGGCAACCTGAAAAGGCGGTTCGGGAAAAAGCCATGGCTCTGTTGTTCGCATCAACTTCGGTGGGGCCCCTCGGTACCGGGGTGGGCGGCGGTGTCGAACTCACGTTGCGGAATTTGGTGCAGGAGTTGCAGCAGCGGGGGGTGGCGGTGGACGTGCTGGCTCCGGCGGGCTCGGTATTGCCGGCGGCCAATGTGATTGGAGTGCCCGGCGATTGCCATCCCTTTGCCCAAAATGACCCCTGGGATAGTCCTGTGCATTTGCCCGGCGATTCGGTGCTGGCCCGGATGTGGGATTGGATCCGCCAACACCAAGCCAGCTACGAACGGGTGGTGAATTTTGCCTTTGACTGGTTGCCGTTTTACCTAACCCCTTTCCTGCAGGTGCCGGTGGCTCACTTCGTCAGCATGGGTTCCCTGCAGGCGGCGCTGGATCGGATGCTGCTCCAAACGGCGCTCCGGTTTCCCGGCACCCTGGGGCTGTATACCCACGTCCAAGCCCAATCCTTTGCTTTTACCCAGCAATTCCCCCAGTGTTTTCGGGTGTTGGGCAGCGGGGTGGATTTGGCTCTGTACGAATACCAACCGGCAGCCGGGCCCCAACTGGCCTGGGTGGGTCGCATCGCCCCGGAAAAGGGTCTGGAGGATGCCGCGGCCCTATCGGCTCGGTTGGAGCGGGAAGTGTGGATTATGGGCAAAATGCAGGACGAGGCCTACTGGCAACGCATCCAACAGGATTTCCCTACGGCGCGGCTGACCTATACGGGTTTCCACGATACGAAGGAGCTGCAAACCCGCCTCGGCCAGTGCCAAGCCCTCCTCATGACCCCGAAATGGGTGGAAGCCTTTGGCAATGTGGCGATTGAGGCCCTGGCCTGCGGCGTGCCGGTGGTGAGCTACGCCCGGGGCGGCCCCATTGAAATCGTCCGCCACCAAGAAACCGGCTTTTTGGTGGAACCCGATAACTTGGATGCCCTCTGCGAAGCCATCCATCAGGTGCCTGCCCTCCGCCGCGATCGCTGCCGTCGTCAGGCGGAACGGGAATACTCGTTGCCGGCCCTGGGCGATCGCTTTCAGGCTTGGTTTGCCGACATCTGCCCGTGACGAAACGGGGTTTTTCCGCTATCGTGGAAACACATTTCGCAAAACTTCTTAACAAACCTTGATTACAATCGAAGCGCCGTGGCGGATCCGTCAACGGTGGTCTATAGGTACGCAACTGTTTTGGGGTGCGGCTTTTTTGGTATCGGTGCCGGTGTTTTTCCAGGCACCGTTGGTGCGGGCCGCGCCTTGGCTGGCGTTGGTGGGGACGGTGGGTTGGCTGTCGTTGGCGCGGCAGTGGGAACGGCGACCCTGGGGTAGCTTGATTTGGGGCTTTGGCTTGGCCTGGCTCTGCGGCTCGTTGTACTGGGGGTGGGTGCGGTGGGAACCCCTCTGGCATTTGCCGATGGAAGCCTTGGCCTTGCCCTGGGCCCTGTGGGCGATCGCCCGATCGCCGACCCATCGGGTGGGGGGCTGGTTTTACCTGGGTTCGTTGGTGGGTACGGCCGTCACCGATTTGTATTTTTGGGTGGTGGGGCTGGGACCCCTCTGGCGACTCATTGCCCGGACGGAAGGCGAGGGGCTGTCTCCCCTCCTGCAACAGGCCCTGACCCTGGTGCGCACCGATTGGGGCCTGACTTGGGGGATATTGCTGGGGTGGTGGTTGCTGTGGTTGACCTGGCAGGGATGGCGGGCCGGTACCCCCCACCACCGCGCGTTTGCAGGGGCTGTGGGCAGTACCCTGCTAGTAGATGGGTTGTTTGCGGTGGTGGCCGCCCTCAGCTAGCCGAATTGGCCTTGCCAAAATCGAGGCAAGCGGTACAATCTGGGCGGAAGCGGCGAGGTTTGGGCCATGAAACAAATCGATTTTTTGCTGATGTTTGCCCTGGTTTTTGCCCTGGCGTTTTTTGCCCTCGAGAACCCAGAGCCGGCTACCGTGCAACTGTTGCCCAACCTCAAGGTTTCGGCCCCCATTGCCCTGGAGGCGATCGCCGCGATGGGAGTCGGGGCAATTCTGGCTTGGTTGTTTTCGGTCTGGACGGGGATTCAAAACTTTTGGATGGTACGCCGCAAAGATCGCCAAATTCAAACGCTGCAACAACAGATGGCGGAACTGCAAGCCGATATGGAAGAGCGCAAACGTCTGACGGTGGCTTCGGCCATTGATGTCGAAGTTGAATCCAAAAATCCTGCCTAGTTGTGGCCGAAACCGCTGGGGTTGCCAAAGAGGCGATCGCCGTCCTGATCGACCTTGCGGAAAAAGGGGAGATCGATCCTTGGGACATCAATGTCATTGATGCCCTCGACCGGTGTTTGGAACGGCTGTTTGACAGCGATCGGCGAACCCTGGCCGAGTCGGCGGAAGCGCTGTTGTACGGGGCGATGTTGGTGCTGTTGAAGGCCCGTACCCTCGATCCGCCGGTCATGGTGGAGCCGGAACCGGACATCGAAGTGGCACCCAGCGGTTTGCCCCTCAACCTGGAGACTTGTCTGCGGCGACGACCGGTGGCTTTGCCCCCCCAACACCGACCGGTGACCCTGCTGGAGTTGATTGCGGAACTGGAAAACCTGTCGCAACAATTGCCGGATTCGGGGCCCCGTCCCCCCCGCCCCCGCAAATTGTCCAATCGGGCCGCCCGGCAGGCGATCGCCCAGTTGGCCCACCGCGAAAACCTGACGGAAATGGCGGCGGCCCTCGGTGCCTTTTTGGCGGAAAAACCGGAGACCGTGCCCTTCGACCAGTTGGGAGAGCAATTTGGCGATCCGGTGGGGGTGTTTTGGGGATTGTTGTTGTTGTCGGCCCAGTCACGGGTGGTGCTGCACCAAAGTGATTTCTATGGAAAGATTTGGGTTGAGCCGATCGCCCTCGCCCACACCGGTTAGCTTGATGAGATGGGAGGCCAATCCCCAAGACGGCGCGCCATGGGCTTAATTTCCTGGAGGTTCATAAACCTAGCCCTTGCCCCAACGGGTTAACAAGTTCCGCACCAGCAATGCCACCGGGAACATCCCGGCCGCCAGCAAGGCGATCACGGGGCCGGTGGGCAAGTTGGTGTAGAAACTCAGGTACAATCCGC
>DMPD01000061.1 GCA_003456125.1 Cyanobacteria bacterium UBA8156
ACCAAGTCTTCTGGACGGAAATGCATCGGTTGCGGGCCGTGGGGGGGGAGGCCTGGGCCCAACTCCAACCGGTGCAGGTAGCTCCCATTGCCTGGCAGGGCGATCGCTGGCAGGTGCCCGACCCCTGGTATGAGGTGGCTCCCTGGCAAGAAGTCGGTTTGGCCGAGATGGATGTGGTGTGGATGCGCGTGGATCCACCGGTCACCACCGAATACCTGTACGCCACGTATCTCTTGGATTTGTTGGCCGGCACTGGCTGCCGGGTATTGAACCGGCCCGATGGAATTCGCAACGCCAACGAGAAACTCTATGCCCTGCACTTTGCCGAGGTGATGCCGCCCACCGTCGTCACGGGCGATCGCCAGGTGATTGCCAACTTTTTGGCGGAGCAGGGCAAAGCCGTGTTGAAACCCTTGGGGGGAAAAGGGGGCGAAGGGATATTGTTGTTGGTGCCGGGCGATCGCAACTTCAATTCTTTGGTGGAGATCAGCACCAACCGAGGGCGGACACCGGTGATGGTGCAGACCTATTTACCGGCGGCGCAGCAGGGGGACAAACGGATCGTGGTCTTGGATGGCGAACCGATTGGGGCCGTGAACCGGGTGCCCGGAGCCGGCGAATTTCGGGGAAACATGGCGGCCGGGGGAGCCGCGCAAATGACCGAGATTACCGAACGGGAGCGGGAAATTTGCCAACGGCTGGCCCCCAAACTCCGGGCCGACGGGCTGTTTTTTGTGGGCTTGGATGTCATTGGCGGTTATCTGACCGAAGTCAACGTCACCAGTCCGACGGGGGTACGGGAGATCGATCGCCTGAGCGGTACGCGGTTGGGGGCCGTGGTGATGGACTGGTTAAATCGGCCTCTATAATGCTCCCAGCATTGGGGAAGACACGTGAAGGTTTTGGTGATGGGGGGTACCCGATTCATCGGGGTAGCCTTGGTGAAGCAGTTGGTGGCCCAGGGTCACGAAGTGACGGTGTTCAACCGGGGAACGCGGCCCGCACCGGCGGGGGTGCGCACCCTCGTGGGCGATCGCACCGATGCCGAGGTTTTGCGCGATCGGTTGGCCGCCGAAGACTTCGATGCCATTTTTGACAACACCGGCCGGGAATTAAAGGACACCCAACCCCTCGTGGAACTGTTTCGGGGGCGGCTGCGGCACTTTGTGTACGTGAGTTCCGCCGGGGTGTATCAAGCGTCCGACCTCTTGCCCCACTTTGAAGGGGATGCCACCGATCCCCAGAGCCGACATCGGGGCAAACGGGACACCGAAGTGTACTTAGAAAAAGCCTTTGCCGAAGACGGGTTTCCGTTTACCGCCGTGCGACCGGTTTACATCTACGGCCCCCACAACTACAACGACATCGAAGCCTGGTTTTTCGATCGCCTGGTGCGCGATCGCCCCATTCCCATTCCGGGGCCCTACCTCACCCAACTGGGGCACGTCGAGGATTTGGCGGCGGCCATGGCGGCCATTTTGGGGAATACCCAAGCCATCGGCGAAATTTACAACATTTCCGATGTGCGCTACATCACCTTTGCCGGGTTGGCCCAGCAGTGTGCGATCGCCGCCGGTCGCGATGCCAACGCTTTGTCTTTGCCAGAGTACAATCCCGCCACCCTGAACCTGGGCAAACGCAAAGGATTTCCCCTGCGGGCCCAGCATTTCATTGCCAGCGTCGAAAAAGCCATGAGCCATTTGGACTGGGAGCCCGAATACGATCTCGCCAGCGGTTTGCGCAGCTCTTGGGAAGCTTACCAACACAGCGATCGCCCCGAGCCAGACTTCAGCACCGACGATTGGATTTTGCAGGCGATCGGGGCATGAGCGATCCCTACGGTCAATGGCAGGCCGTTCAAAGTTGGGTGCGGCAGGGAGAATGGGCCACCCTCCAGGAGCAGTGGCAGGGTCAAAATCCAGAAATGCGGCAGGCCATCCTCTCCGCCTTGGGGGAAAGCAGCCATCCCCAGGCGATCGCCTTGTTAACGGAAGGTCTGCAGGATGACGATCCCGAAATCCAGGACTTGGCCGGCAAAGCCTTGGGGCGAATGGGGGAAACCGCCGTACCCATTTTGAGCCAAGCGATCGCCACCTTGGGGGAGCGGGCCGCCCTCGCCCTCACCCGCATTCACCATCCGACGATCGTCCCACCGTTGTTGGCCGTATGGTCGCACCTGAGCGATCGGGGGCGAGCCCAGGTTTTGGCCGCCTTGCATCCGTGGCGGGATGCGGCCGTTTTGGCCCAGTTGCAAGCCGCCTTGGACGATCCGGCCCCCATCGTCCAGCGGGAAGCCGTCATCGGTTTGGGTTTGGCCGCCCAACAGGGCGAATCAACCGATCTCAGCCGGTTGGTACCGTTCTTGGCCCATCCCGACCTCGCCCCAGCCGCCGTCGAAGCCCTGGGGCGAGCCAAGGCCGTAGAGCGATTGAGGAGGTCCCTGCCAGCCGCCCCAGCCGCGGTCATCCCGGCGATCGCCGTCGCCCTAGCCGGCATCGGCACCGAAGAGGCCCTCGTTCTGCTGGCATCCCTGTTGGATACGGCCGTCAATCCCATCCCCATCGTGGTAGGGTTGGCACGGCACGGCGGCGCCGCGCATTTGGTAAAACTCTGGCACCAGCAGCATCCCTGTTTTGGCCAGCCCGCCGTACGGCGCGAGCTGGCGATCGTCGCCCAAGATCCCGAACTACTCACCACCCTCACCAGCGATGAGGATGCCCTCGTTGCCCTCTATGCCCGCCATCGCCTGACCACCCCACTTGGGGAGAGAGGGCGTGCGTAAAATTTGGTAGAGAGATGGGGCGCGGGAAACCCCAAAAACACGGTAGGATTACAGTAGCGGGAACGTACGGGAACACAGTCGTTTAGCGAGTGGCGAGAGTGCTATGACCTCCAAAACAGCAGCCCCCCAGAACAAGGCCCAGAACCAAGCCCAGAACCAAGCCAAGCCACCATCGCCAAAGCGGGAGCCAAAGCCCCCCAAATCCGGCGAAACTGCAAACACGTCCGGGCGTGTCTCCCCATTGAAATCCGTGGGAACACGCCTTTTTCTTTATGTGTTTGGCAGCGCACTGGTGGGTCTGGGGGTCTTGGGTTACTTCTTCTACACCGCTCGACTGGCAGGAGCCCGCGATCGCATTTTGGAAAGCCTAGGCGAAAGCTATGCTAGCATCAGTACCCGCCTCACGCCCGTAGAGACTTCGATGAAAGACCTAGCCGGATCGGCCCGGCTATTGCATCGGATGAGGGTCACCGATCCCAATATATATCGGCAACTGGTATTTGAGAAGTTCAAAAACCTAGACCTAGCGCTGTCGGTTGGTTTGGGTCAAGCCCCAAACCGATTGGTACCGAACCTGAAGTGGTACTACCCGTTCTTCTACCGAGATCAGCCCGACATTGAAGGAGACGAGGAAGTAGGAACGGAAGTACCCGGCAACCCCGGCGTTTTGTTTGCCGACCTGTTCAAGAGCGACAACTACCCCGAGCGGGGCTACTACCAAGAGCCGATTGCCGCGGGGAAGGGTATTTGGCTAGAGCCCTACCGGTTTTTCAGCATCACCATGACCTCCTACATTGTGCCCTTTTTCGACGACAAAGGCGATTTGTTGGGGGTAGCCGGTGGAGACGTGAGCGTAACCACCCTAGGACGGGAGTTAGATCGGCCGGTCATCGCTGAAAGCCGTGAAAGTGGGGCCACAACAGGTAGGGGAAACCAAGAAAAAGCCAGTGGTCTGGGCTACTTTGCGATTGTCAGCGACAAAGGGAGTCTTTTGGCCTATCCCAAGGATCCTGCCAAAGCCAAGGCGCGGGAAGATGAATCCTTGCCCCAAGTGCAAGAAATTGCTGATTTGGGAGCCGCCTTCGAGCGTCTCAAATCCCTGGAAGCCAAGAACGGCATTTTCAGTCTAGGTGGGGACATCTGGGCCTATCGTCGGCTGACACCTACGGACTGGTGGCTGATCGCTTCGGTACCGGAAAGTGCCATTGTGCTGGATGCCTTGCTACCGGTGGGGATTACGGTGGGGGTAGCGGCCCTGTTGCTCGCGGGAGCCACCCTGCTTTTTGTAAACCAGTTGAACCAGGGTTTGCAGCCAATTTTGGACGAGTGCGGCAAGTTGTCCCAGGAGGGGGGCACGGTGCTGGTGCTATCCGATGAACAGGACGAAATTCAGCGGTTGGAAAGTGCCTTTTTTGGGTTGTTGGAGCAAATTCGACGCAACGAACAGCGCATTCGGGACGAGGTGGCGCGAAGCGTGCAGGCCCAAGAAGAATTGAAATTGGCTGCC
>DMPD01000203.1 GCA_003456125.1 Cyanobacteria bacterium UBA8156
CCCCCGGCCCCGTCCCCCCCGTCGGCTGGTACACCGAAACCTTGGCGGCCGCCCCCCACACCTACACCTTGGACTTGGGGCGGGGTTTCTTCAGCGCCACCCTGGTCTGGTTGCGGCGGGTCGATTTGCAGGATGCCAACGGCAACGGTCAATACGATCCCGGCGAATCTTTTGTGGCCCAGCCCCTGACCACCCTCACCCTGGAGCTACGGGATGCCGAAAATCAAATGATTGCCCGTTCCCACAGCCCCCGCGACAACCGGCAACACCTGTTTCTACCGATCCCCCGGCCCGGTCGCTATCGCCTGGTCGTGCGCGGGGATACCGCTAGCCAGGCCCAGCCCTACGCGATCGCCTGGTGGGGGCCCCGCAACCGGTATGATGGTGCCGATGTATCGCCCTCAGGGTCATGATCGACTTCGCCAAACAGCTTCTGCTCAAGCGCACCGCCAACATTCGGGTAATTGTGACCTCCCGTTGGAAAGAAGAAATGCAGCAGCAAATCCAAGCGCAAATCGATCGCGCCGATGCGCAACTGCAACAACTCGAAGCTGCCCTGAACCGTCAAATCATGGAAATTCAGCGGCAGAGCCTCCAGCCCATGCCCCCGCAAGTGCAACAAGAGGTAGACAACCTACGGCTGCAAGCCAACTCCCAACGGGCGGAAATCCTGGAGCAAAAAAACCAACTTCTGCAGCAACTCAACCAAGTGCAAGTCATTGAATTGGAGCAAGAAGTCTACCAAGGGCAACTCGATAGCTTCTTCCCCATTGGCGTGGGCGAAAACCTGATTGCTACCATGAACGTAGAGATTGTGTTGCGGGATGGCATCGTGCAAGATATTCGCACCGGCTTCCAACAACCCCAACTGTTCAACAACTAAACCCAAGCTGGGGGGCAGCCCCCCTTTACCCTATGGCTACCCTCCACTGCTTACCCGATCGCCAAAATCTGCCCATCGAAAGCACCGAGACCATCTTGGAGGTGCTGCAAAACCATGAGATTCCGGTACAACACGTCTGCAACGGCAACGGCGAGTGCTCCACCTGCCGGATTGTGGTCGAAGCGGGTCTGGAAAGATGCACCCCCCGCACCCGCAAAGAAGAAGCCCTGGCCAAAAAATTGGACTTTCCCCCCAACATCCGCCTCTCTTGCCAAACCGGCACCACCGGCGATGTCACCATCCGCCGCTTGATTATCGATGCCGAAGACATTGCGATCGCCGACCGGCAGTTTGATACCGGCATCGGCGAGTACCGCGAGCAGAGCGTGTTGGTGATGACCCTCCGGGGGGGCAGCGATTTTGACCTGTCCTGCTTCCCCTACGATGCCCTCTACGTCCTCAATCGGTTTTATTACATGGTCAACCGCGCCGTCACCCGGTACCAAGGTCGGCTCAGCAGTGCCCTTGGCAACAAAATCGTGGTTTTGTTCGATCGCTCGCAGGATGGCCGCAGTTCTGCCCTGCGCACCGCCCTGGCGATCGCCAACGACCTGCAAAAGTTGGATGTCCTCCTCGAAAATTTGGGCTATGCCCCCCTCCAACTCACCATGGGCATTCACCATGGTCCCCTGTTGCAAGTGCCGGTGGGTCAAGATTCCGCCCTGCTGGGGGATGCCCTGGGTCTGGCCAACCGGATCGATGCCTTTGCTGCCGACCAGTCCATCAACCTCCTGATCTCGGAAGCAGTGTACCAACCCCTGGCCAGCGAAACCGTCGTCGCCCGCCGCCTGGAAATGCCCCTGCCCAAATACGGCTTTTTGCCCCTCTACGAAATTGCCGCCCTCAATACCCCCGAGCCGGAACCGGAACTCCCCAGCCTCCCCCAACGGATGCAGAGCCTTTTGCAACGGTTTCGGCTGTGGCCGGCCAAGCGTCGCTAAACAAAACTTAATTCCCGGCCGTGGACAGGAGAAAAACCCTTGCAGTAACGTAAAGCGAGGGGTTTCCCCGGCCATCATTTATTAACATTTGCAAACATTATGGCAATTCAAAAAGGTTCCAAAGTGCGGATTTTGCGGAAAGAGTCCTACTGGTATCGGGAAGTGGGAACGGTGGCATCGGTCGACAAGAGCGGCATCATCTACCCGGTGATTGTCCGCTTCGAGAAGGTGAACTATTCGGGAATTGCTACCAACAATTTCGCGGTTGACGAAGTGGAAGAGATCGGCGGCTAGTGCCCGAACTGCCGGAGGTCGAAACGGTCTGTCGGGGACTGGTGGAAGCAACCCTGGGTTGGACGATCGCCGAAAGTCGATTGTTGTGGCCCGGGGTTGTTTCTGCGCCGAGTGCCGAAGAATTTCAACGGGCGATCGCCGGTCAAAAGTTGTTGGCGTGGCACCGGCGGGGTAAGTATTTGCTCGGGGAGTGTGAGAGCGGCGGTTGGGTGGGGATACACCTACGGATGACCGGGGCCCTGCGGTGGGAACCCGGCGACCCCCAACCCGATCGCCACGAACGGTTGCGGTTGCGGTTGGTACGGCCCGGCCGCGAGGATTTTTGTTTGCGCTTCATCGACCAGCGGACCTTTGGGCGGTGGTGGTGGGTGTACCACCCCGAACAGGAAATCAATGGCTTGCGGCAGATGGGGCCCGAACCGTTGCAGGATGGGTTTACCCCCGCCGTTTTAGCCAAAGCCCTCCAAAAAAGAACGGCCCCCTTAAAAAGTACCCTCTTGAATCAGCGGGTGGTGGCCGGTCTGGGCAACATTTATGTGGACGAAAGCCTGTTTGTGGCGCGATTGCACCCGCAGCGGCGGGCCCACAGCCTCACCGGTCAAGAAACGATCGCCTTATCGGGAGCGATTCGGCAAGTGTTAAGGGATGGTCTTCAACACGGGGGTACCACCTTCAGCCATTTTGCCAACCTGGGGGGGCAGCAAGGGAATTATTTGCAGGCGGCTTGGGTGTTCCGGCGGACGGGTTTACCTTGCCGGGTCTGCCAAACGCCGATCGCCCGGATACGGTTGGGGGGACGCTCTACCCACTTTTGCCCCTGTTGCCAGCCATCACCTGCATAAGAAAAATGAGGACTGGGGCATTGCCGCCGGGGCGCTTGTATGGTATGGATAGAGATAGAACTCTAGCAAATGTATCGCATTCGGTTGAAATCTCTCGAAATCGCTGGCTCGAAATCGCGAGATCGTTTCGTTTTGGCGGGCTTACCACCTAGCTGTTACCAGATACCCGAAAAATTTCCCCTGAGGGCACTTGCGGGAGAACATGGGCCGGGAATATCTGGCAGCCATGGAGGGGAGTCCTTTGGAAAGGCACAGGTTGTAAGGCACAGGTTGTGGAGACGGGAAACCGCCCCTGCTTTTGGGGTACGATCCTTGGTTTTTGGGTTTGGTGTCTGGATCCGGTGGTTTTTAGGTGATTTTTAGTACGTCTGGACTTGCCCCTAGGGCATCCCAGAAGCATGGGGGCCAGTACATAGGGTTTAGATAGGGTTGGTGGATGGGGGCGGGAGCGCCACCGATGGGTTCTGAGTTTTAGGTTCTGAGGTTTAGGTTCTAGATTGAGTTTGTGGCGGGTTTTGTTGTTCGTGCGGGCGGATTTCTATGCGTTCACCGATATTATCTCCAGTTGCGCCGTTGGCGCCGCCCAAGCGGGTAGAGGATACCGCCCCCACCCCGGCGCTGAAGGGGGGCTGTTCCTGTTGGCATACCCTGCGTTTGGCCCATCACGCACTGCATGAAGTGCTGCCGACGGTAACGGCGGAAAGTTGCCCCGATACCCTCAACTTGCATTTGCATACGGTGTATTCCGACGGTCGGATGCAGCCCGAAGATACGATTCGGCAGGCGATGGCAGCGAAGGTCAAGCACATTGCGATTACCGATCACCATTCGGTGGCGGGGTATCGGCTCGCCCGGCGGTTTTTGCAGGGCCAGGGTGGGGGAGGGTTGCCCACGCTCTGGGTGGGGG
>DMPD01000145.1:0-1125 GCA_003456125.1 Cyanobacteria bacterium UBA8156
GTGTCGCCCAATTGGGCATAACGCAACGGCTGCACCTCTTCGGGTGGGGTATCGGGCGATCGCGCCGCCTCGATCGCCTGGTGGTAGTCCCGAAACAACCGGGTGAGGGTGTCGTGGTTCGGCTGAAAGTTGATGGCCGTCTTGGGCTGGGTGCGCAACATCAAAAACCGCAACACCTCCGGCGGCAACAAATCGGCAATTTCTTTGGCGCTGGAACCCACCCCCTTCGAGGAACTCATCTTGGTGCCGTTCACCAAAATAAATTCATAGGGGGCATGGAAAGGCGGCTCTTTCGCCAATACCAACCGGCAAATGGCGTTGGCCACGTCCCGCGACCCACCCTTTTGGGAGTGATCCTTGCCGGCCCATTCCATGGTGACCCCCAGCAAATCCCATTTGGCCACCCATTCCACCTTCCACGGCAGTTTGCCCCGCCCGCCAAAGGGCGATTGCCATCCCTGGTGGCCGCAGCCCGCGACGTAGCTCACATCCTGGCAGGTGTAAAACACTTCCTGCCCGTTGTAGTCCGTCACTACGGTGGTGGCGATTTTGCCGCAGTTCTCACAAATGGGCTGAAACGGATACCAGTTGTCGGGTCGCTTGGCTTTGCTCACTTCCCAGTAGGCTTGACGCACCAGGTGGGCATGGCGCAAAAACAAATCAATGTGGCGATCGAACTTCCCAGTACGGTAAAAATCCCGCAGGTAATACACCTCGGGATGCACCCCCAACCGTTCAAACACCTCCAGAAATTCCCCCATGAAATGCTTGGCGTAGTCGCTCGCCGATTCCTGGGGGGAGGGCACATCGCACAAGGCTTGGCCCAAATGGGGCCGGAAGCGATCGCCGTCCAGGTAATGGGGCACGCTGTCCAAGGCATCGTAATCGTCGGTGCCGTAGAGAAACTTCACCGGTCGGCCCGCCTGTTGCAACGCTCGGTACAAGGTGTCGTGCACGATCACGCCCCGCAAAGAGCCGACATGCACCCGGCCCGAAGGCGTCTTGGAATCGTTGACCACTTGGGGCCCCACCGCCTCCGCCGCAATTTTGTCTGCCCAAAACATAATGGTTGATTTCCTGTGATTGACGGGTGGGTGATTCGAGTCTCCCCTCTCCCGCCCTGGG
>DMPD01000145.1:1481-7306 GCA_003456125.1 Cyanobacteria bacterium UBA8156
GCTGGGGGTGAGGGCAAACCCCTCCCAGTCCAGCGCAACGGCTTAATCAGTCAGCGCTTGTGGGTCTTTGGGCACGGCGGCGGTCAGCACTTCGCAGCCGGTGTCGGTCACCAACACGTCGTCTTCGATCCGAATGCCGATGCCGTGCCACCGCTCCGGTACCGGGGGTTGCCCTGCCGCCACCTGAATGTCTGGGGCGATGTAAATTCCCGGCTCGATCGTGACCACCATGCCGGGGGCCAAAGCGGTCCAGGCTTCCCCTTCCCGGTAGTGCCCCACGTCGTGCACGTCCAACCCCAAAAAGTGCCCGGTGCGGTGCATAAAGAACGGTTTGTGGGGCTTGCGCTTTTCCCGCTCTTCTTTTTCCTTGAAGGTTTCCGCGGCAGCAGGCGGTTCCCCGGCGATCAAGGCTGCCGTGTCTCCTACCAATAGCCCCAAATCCTGCAACCCCTCCACAATCACCCGGACGGCGGCATCGTGGGGGCGATGGTACGGCGCTCCCGGCTTTACCTCGGCGATCGCCGCTTGTTGGGCCCGCAGCACAATGTCGTAAATCGCCCGTTGCTCGGCGCGAAAGCGACCGTTGACCGGAAACGTGCGGGTGATGTCGGAGTTGTAGTAGTCGTAGCTGCAACCGGCATCGATCAGCAACAAATCCCCATCCTGCAACCGGCAGTTGTTGTCGATGTAGTGCAAAATGCAGGCGTTGGCCCCGCCGGCCACGATGGAGGGATAGGCCGGGCCCTGGCCCCCCAACCGCCGGAAATCCGCCGCCAACTGGGCTTCGATTTCCCATTCTCCTACCCCCGGCTTCGCCATGCGGCGCGCATTCTCGTGGGCGATCGCCCCGATTTCGACGGCTTGGCGCAACCGCTCCAACTCCCAGGGGCTCTTGTGTTGCCGCAACGGGGCCAGCAAAAACCGCAAATCCAGCAACCCCTGCACCCCCGTCCCCCGCCGGGCATACAACGCCACTTGCTGCCGATACACCCGCAATACCGTTTCGTTGAGGATTTCGTTCAATCCAAAGCGGTAGCAGAGTTGCGAAGCCTTCTCCAAATACAACGGCAGCTTTTCCGCCAATTCGGCGATGGGATAGGCCGCATCGGCACCATAAATCTCCTTGGCCCCTTCCACCCCCAACCGTTTGCCGGCCCACCGTTCCGCTTCCGGGTTACGGGGCCGCACAAACAAAACAAACCGGTGCTCGGGATGCTGGGGCACCAACAGGGCCACGGCCTCCGGCTCATTCAGACCGGTCAGGTAAAAGAAGTCGCTGTCTTGACGGTAGGGAAACTCCACATCGTTGTGGTGGACCGCCAGGGGCGCACTGCCCACCACCGCGACCCGATCGCCCAGTTTTTCGGAGAGACGTTGGCGGCGCTGGCCCAGCTCCGCCGCAAAAGAAGCATCCAACACAACCGCATTCACCGCAAATTGTTTTCCATTGTAGCGAGCAAGGCTTGTGGTCACCGCTAGATCATGGGCACCAACCGGTAGTCCTCTCCTTGGAACGTCAGCAGGGCTAAGAACCAGGGACGGGGGCGTTGCCCTGGTTCAGATCCCCAAGCCTTCCTCAAAGGAATCGCGGGGTTCGGCCCGTTGCAGGTGTTTGGGGCGCAACATCGCCAGCCAGTCTAAATCCACCGGCAACGGCGCTTCCGGGGTCTGAACCCATTGCCGCCACTGGCTTTCCAACACGTCCATCCGCTCCGCCAGCATCCGCAGGGCATCCCCCTCCGGATCGGGCACCCGCATGTGATCCAACGGAGCCACCGGTTCCCCCCGCCGCACAATCCGCCCCGGCACCCCCACCACCGTACAATCCGGTGGCACCGATTTCAGCACCACGGCCCCAGCCCCAATGCGGGCATTGTCGCCAATTTCGATGTTCCCCAACACCTTCGCTCCGGCCCCCACCACCACGTTGTTGCCCAAAGTGGGATGGCGTTTCCCCAATTGCTTGCCCGTGCCCCCCAGGGTCACCCCCTGGTACAACAACACGTTATCCCCCAGAATCGCCGTTTCACCAATCACGACCCCCATCCCATGATCGATAAACAACCCTTGACCAATCGTGGCCCCCGGATGAATTTCTACCCCCGTCAACCAGCGGGCGATCTGCGACAACAGCCGGGGCACCACCGGTAACCCCCACTGCTCCAGCTGATGGGACACCCGATAGAACCACAGGGCATGCAAGCCCGGATAACACAGCAACACCTCCAAGAGGTTGCGCGCGGCGGGGTCGCGCTCGAACACCATCCGCAAATCGGCGGCTAACGTTTTGAACACGATGGAGGACTCGCTTTACATAGGTTTACAGTTTGCCCTTGCCGTCTCGTATTGTAGCGGACAGGTGGATTCGGTCTATCCACCAACCGGGTGCCCACAACGGCCCCAACCGTTACTCTCAAAATCCTGTATAATACCGAGTTCTGGACACAAATCCGACAGGGTTTTTCTGCCATCGGGCTGCCGATCAGGGGAATATGGCATTGATCAGGGGAATATGGCATTTAAGGAGAGACGGTCGGCAGCAAAGCCGCTTAGGGTTTGCCGCTTATGATTGGAGGAAGGGAGCATAGGAAAGGGCATGGCCTTGCGGGGAGCGACCGTAGCGATCGTCGACGACACGCTGGAAAATTTGGAGTTGTTGTACCGGATTTTGGAGCGGGAGGGCTACGATGTGCAGCGCTACTCCAGTGCCGCCCAAGCCCTGGCAACGATCGCGGAAGACCCACCGGATTTGATTTTATCCGATGTTTATATGCCGGACATGGACGGCTTTGACTTTTGCTGTCACCTCAAAGCCGATCCCCGTACCCAAGCCATCCCGCTCTTGTTTATCAGCGCATTTGACGACATTAGCAGCAAATTGCGGGGCTTTGAGGTGGGTGGGTTGGACTACATCACCAAACCCTTTCAGACCTTGGAAGTGGTGGCACGGGTACGCACCCATTTGGCGCTGTACGGGTTCCAGAAACAGCTCCAGTTTGATCGCGATCGCGCAGAGAAGCGGACGCGACTGTTGCAACAAGAGCTGTGTGCCCAATTGGGCAACGATGGGCAATTGTTGTTTGACCTGTCGGCGGCGATCGCCAGCAATGCTTTCACCTTGTGGTACCAACCGATTGTCGATTTGGGGTCGCAGCGGGTGGTGGCCTGGGAGGCTTTGTTGCGTTGGCAGCATCCCCAGCGGGGCTATGTTTCCCCGGCCGACTTCATTCCTTTGGCGGAGGCCCTGGGAGAAATTGAGAACCTAGGGGATTGGGTCATCGAGGAAACTTGCCGCCAGCTTGCGATCTGGCACAGGCGGTATCCGGCGGCGCAGCCCGTGGCTGTGGGGGTCAACGTCTCCAGCCGTCAGCTTAACGATCGCCTAATCGAGACCGTGGAAAGGGCTTTGACGGTGCACGGCTTACCGGCAACCGCCCTCAAGCTAGAACTAACGGAAAGTTCTGTGATGTCGGACGTGGCGACTGCCCAGGTGGTATTAAGGCAGTTGTACGATCGCGGCTTGCAAATTCACATCGATGATTTTGGTACGGGCTACTCCTCCCTTGCCCGCTTGCAGATGTTGCCGGTGAATGCCGTCAAGATCGATCGCTCGTTTCTGCAGCAAGAGAACTGGCAAATTGCCAACCTGATTGTGTTGTTGGCCAAGACCCTAAACCTCAAAACCGTTGCCGAAGGCATCGAAACCCCCGAGCAATTGCGCAATTTGCGCGCCATTGGCTGCGAGTACGGTCAGGGGTATTTCTTGGGGCGACCGTTGCCCCCAGCGCAAGTAGAGACCCTCTTGGCTGGATTGGTTTAGCGCACAAATCGGGGCATGGTGTCGGCACTGGTAAAAATACCGTGCCAACCCCGGCGGTGCATTTCCCACCCCGCTTTGAGGTAGCCCAAGGCCGGCCCGCACACATTGGCAGCCATGCTGGTTTCATCCCCCAACGTCAGGGTGTGGGTGGCGATCGCCCCTTCAAAGGTACGGCCCGTAACCTTGAGGGTAGTGCTCACGGGTTTTTGGGGGCGACGGGTATCGACCACGCCTCCCACCGTCACCTGAGAGCGATCGCAAATGCCCAGGCGTTCCAGCAACACATCGTCGGCGTGCTCCATGCTTTCGAGGGTGAGGAGGCCATCGGTGCGCTCGAGCAGGGCTTCGATTTCGGCATCGGTGAGGGCCCGGGCGGTTTCCACATCGTAGCCGGGCATGTGGGCAATGTCTTCCCGGATCGTGGCCTGATAGGCCTGCCAGTTGGCAATCCCGACCCCAAACCAAATGTGGACGCGATGGACTTCGGCAAAACTCTGGGCCGCCAAGGCCGCCGCCGCCGTGAGCAGACCGGGGGTCGCCCCACAGCCCGTGAGGTAAGTAATGCGGGAAGTCACCAGGCGATCGCCCATCGTCAACAGGTGTTCGACAGCGCTGGTACGTTTGATCGCATCCACCAACACCCCCGACCAGCCGATTTCCACAAACTGCTCCGTCGTGCGGGCGATGAAATCATTGGGGAGGTTGGGCAACGCCAGAAAGAAACCGTCCACGTGGGGGCCAATTTCGGCGATCGCCCGGGCCAGGCTCTCGGGGCCCACGTATCCCCCCAGGTGGCCCACGGTGCCCTGCTGGGCCGCGGCGAGGGTCGGCTCCACCATGAGTCCTTCGGGATGGTAGGCATAGCCCTGGCGATCGACCGCAGCCACCCAGAGCATTTCCCGCTTGCCGGCTAGCACCCGAGCGGCTGCCTTCCCCAAACCGCCAAATCCCAAAACCCCAACCCGAATGGCCATCGTTTTCTCCGAAAGATCGGTTTCCATCCTACGGCACTGCGGGATAACCAGCCCCAGCTCCTCGCAAATCGAGGGGTACAATAGCGCCAATGCGGGAGGACACGCTATGGTATCGGCATCGGGATGGCGTTCTTGGCTGGGGTGGCTGCTGGCCCTGTGGTTGCTCAGCACCTTGGGTTTTGGCTGGCTGCTGCGATCGTTGGCGGTATTGTTGGCACTGCTGGTGCTGCTGCCGGTGGTGGCGCTGGGGTTGGGTCGATGGTGGTTGCAGGCCAACCTCATCACCGATGCCTGCCCGGTATGCCACGGTGAGTTTACCGCCTCGCGCCATAGCTCGGTGCACTGCCCCCATTGCGGCGAAACCTTGACCGTCGAGGGCCGGCGGTTTACACGCTACACCCCCCCCGGCACCATAGAAGTCGAAGTCCAGGCGATCGAGTAATTCAACTCCGGGAAAACCTCCGGGCAAACCTGTGGAAATCTACTGTACGCGACCTTCCTGCGGCCACCTTAACGTGTTTCCCGACCTGGCTCAGGGCAACACCCTCAAAACTGCTCAGCAAAAGTTTTGCGTTCGGTGTGGTATGCCCCTGATTTTGGGGGGGCGCTACCTTCCCGAAAAACCCTTGGCCCGGGGCGGCTTTGGCGCTACCTATGTGGCCCGCGATCGCTACACACCGGCCATGCGGCGCTGCGTGGTGAAGCAGTTGCAGCCCACCGGTCTCACGCCCGACCAAATGAAAATCGCCCAGGCCATGTTTGAGCGGGAAGGGGCGGTTCTGGAAGACCTCGGCCGGCATCCCAACATTCCCGATTTGCTGGCGTTTTTTCCGATGCAAGCCGGTCAGGAAGAGTATTTTTACTTGGTGCAGGAATTCATCAACGGTCTCAACCTGCAGGAAGTCATGGAGCAGCATGGGCCGCTGACGGAAAGCGATCTGCGGGACATTTTGGGGACTTTGCTGCCGGTGTTGCAGTTCGTCCACAGCAAAGGCTCCATTCACCGGGACATCAAGCCCGCCAACATCATG
>DMPD01000147.1 GCA_003456125.1 Cyanobacteria bacterium UBA8156
CACGTTGGGGCGATCGCCAAATTCCCGCTGCAGCTGGGCAAAGCAATCGGGGAGGGGCTCAGAGGCAAAGTGCTGCCCCTCTGGAGCCCGCTTCAGTGCTTCCGCCAGCAAACTGCCCACGTGGGCCCCCACATCCACACAGTTATCGGTGGGCTGCAACACCCGCCCCATCACCGCCAATGTCTGTTGGTCGTATTGCTGGTTGCGATCCAAGGGGGGGGCGATCGCCTGTTGATGCCAGCGCAGGAGCCCCACCCAAGAGGGGTCGGGGGTTGGAGACTCGGGGCCAGTCCAACCGCTGGGAACATCGGCCGTATGGTCTAGGGTTTGCAACAATTCCCGCGCGGCCGCCGGCAACGCCGTTACCAAAGGATGATCCCAGGGCAATTGCCCAAGCAATTGCGGATCGAAAATCCGGGCCCGGGCTTGGGTAAAAGCTAGGCGATCGCCCGTGACGCCCAATCGACTTTCCAGCAAGTCCAGGAATTGGGGTGCTTGCATCAACCCATTGACGGACACCAACAGGGCGCGGTGACGATTCTGTCGGTAAAAGTCCAGCAATTGCCGGTTGTAGTATTGCCAAATCCGTAGGGGGTAGTCCAGATGTTGCTGAAACACCGGTGCCCGCAACCGCAGGATGGAATCCACCACATCCCACGGGAAACGATACACCAGCAAATAACGCGCTTGGGGCAGCAACTCCCGCCAAAAATCCAGCAATAACGTGGTGCGGGGGTCTTTCCACCCCCAGGGCTGCCCCCCCGCCTGCTTGGCTGCAATCAGCCGTTGCGCTTCTTCCCGATACGCCGCCAAACCCGCCACCGCCAAGTGTTCGTGTTCTGTCCAGCCCCAATCGGGCCAGCCCCCGCCATCACTTGGACAGGCTCCCTGCAACATCTGCCGCTGCAACGTCACAAAGTCCAAATCCTCGAAATACCCCTTAGGATTGTGGCGATCGGCTGCCACCAACGCTTGACCCAGGTCGGTGCCCAACGTCTGCAACAACGACGCTGTCAGGGATGTACCCGAACGATGCATCCCGGTAACCACCAAAGGCGAAAGCAAATCCACGAACTCTTCGCGCGCAACACCGCTATGCTAGCCCTTGGCGGCCCCCAGCGACAAGGGAGCCACCTTAGATAAAATCTCCTAAAGACTAAGATCTCCAAACCGGACTTCACAACATCTGCAAAAATTCTTGCAGTTCATCCAACAGCGAACCCAATGGGGCATCCAAGGCCGGCTCGGTGCTACCGCTGCGCCGAACCGCCACCTGTGGCTCCGAGCGAGAGGCGGCAACCGATGCCATCGGGGCTTTGCTGCGGGGGGGAGTGGGTTCCGGGCGATGGCAGTGTCCCGCCTCGCACACCAACCCCAGTTTTTGCCAGACCAAAGCCGGCAAAGCCCGTCCCCGCCGTCCTGCCGCTTCTTCTCGCAACAGTTGCGATTGCTGAAAGTTTTTCGGAGAATAGTGGCAAGACTCCTGCCGGGGATAGGGCACCCCAAAATTGCCAAAAGCTTGCCGGTATTCTTCGGAATCCAACAGCATTTTTACAAACAGCCGTGGTCCGTGTTGGGCTAGTTCCTTGGCATAGGCTTCCACTTCCGCCATGTCGTGGGGAGCCCGCCCCAAAAAGTGCTTGAAACAGAGTTCCACAAACTTCAGGTTGGAATACGGAAAGTAAAACTGCTCTAAGTACAGGTCGGTGATGGCCAGCTTTTCCAAGAAGTGGCGCACGCCAATTTTACCCGTCCGAAAATCTTTTTCCAAGCTAGCCAAAGCCATATGTTCGGCATCGTAGGGTTGGCGTTCCAACACCCAATCGTACAGCCGCCGCAAGGCTTGCTCGCGCTCTTCTGTCGTCGATTTCCGATTCAATACCATCGGCTCCAATTCCACACGCATGGCTAGACTCCTCGGGTTAGATACTGAACACACAAATCCGTGTAGGGTTTCACCAAATTTGCACAGTCCGGCGGTAGCAGCTTGTCCACGGCTTTTTGCAACTTGCCGTAGGCCGATGCACATTGTGTCGCCTTGCTGTGGCCCTTGATCACGGTGGCAAACCAATCCAACGTGCGATCGCAAAATTCCTGTTCACTGTCGTGCAAAATGCCGTTGGCGATCGCCCGCAACATCTCGGACAAGTCATACACGCACCGTGCTTGGTGCTTCTTCACCAGGTCAGGGTATTCGCTGGCAAAATCCCGCAATGCGTGCAACACCACATCTTTGGCTCGATCGCGCAACAGGGTGTACGTCATCAGCCGAGTTTCAAAATGTTTGGCATACTTTTCTACCGCGAACAACTCGCCCTCGTTCAGGTAGCGACCGTCAAAACCGACCAAAGCTTCTTCCAGCGGTCGAATCAAAACTGTCATTTTCCCCCCTAGCCTTTAATAAGTCTTGAACAATTGAGAATGGTTAAGTTCAACAAGCCAGAGATGGGCAAACCCATTTGGATTACCCCGTTGCGTGCTTCCAGATCCATGCCATTTCCAAACCCAATGTACGGGTACCCAATACACTGGTAAATCCACGAAAGAATGGATGTCAAGCGTCTCTAATCGTTCTTGCACAACTCCTCCGCCACTTCCAACAAACTCTGGCAAAAATCCCAACAATACCTAGCAAGCCCTAGCCTCTGGGTTGAATTGGTGATGGACAAATATTGGGGAAGTGCCCTGGGAATTCACTCTACGACTGCTTCTCAGGCGCGATCGCCGACTTATACAAAAAGTTATACAAAGCCCTCGATTTGTGAGGCATTGTGAAGAAATCCTGTATTTTTGAGACAAAAAGAGGATCACAGCAGGGCGATCGCCGGTTGTCGGTGGAGCAAAACGGTATCGGTGAGCAGATCGGTGACGGTAAGGCAAAGGGTGCGATCGCCGTCGATGGTGAATTCCACCCGCAGGCGGTCTTGGCCGGGTTGACCGGGGGGATCGAGTTTCGCCAGACTGAGTTGATGGGCATTGAGGGGCAGGGCGGTGCGGCGGCGGGAGGCCAGGGGGTTGGCCACCAGGCGATCGCCCAGCCAAACCAATTCGGTTTCGGCTTCCCCCAGTTCCCCCACCATCAGCTCGATGCAAGGCTGATTGGGTTGGGAGGCCCCCAAAGTCAACACCACCGGCTCCACCAGAGGGTAGGGCGTACCAGCTGGAATAATGGGTTGCCAATTGTGGGCTTTTTCCCGTTTGTCCCAATAACGCACGCCATAGCTGTGGTACAAAACATCCGCCAAAGCCAGTTCCCGGTTGAGGGCCCCCCAGGCGATCGCCTCCAACGGTCGGGCCGCCTGAATTTTGGCCACCGGGAAATGACGGGCCGCCCATTGCGGCAACATCGGCAAGTGGGCCAGTCCCCCCACCAATACCACCGCCCCCAGGGCATCCCAATCAAATCCCTGGTTAGCGGCTTGTTGCCGCACCTTTGCCAAAGCCCCATCCAACACCGCGGCAAACCCCCGCTCGTGCCACAGAGCCGCCAATTGCGCCCGTGTTAAGGAAATTTCCCGGGCCGTGAGGGTCTCCTCGTCCCACCAGGTTTCCACCACACTGTCTTGCGCGCTCAGGGCCATCTTCAACCGTTCGCACAGCCGCAGCGCTCCCCGATGGGTAGGCAATCCGCAAAACTCCGCCACCCAGCGATCGAGATCGGCTCCCCCCAAATTCTCGCCAGCCTTGGCGATTGCCCGGGCCATCCGCGATTTCGCCATGGGCGGGTTCCGGAAGCGATCGCCCCACTTCAGCCAAAACCCCGCTTTGGTAGCCGCGGCTAAAGGGGGCAACTGCACCAGGGCCAAATCCAGGGTTCCCCCGCCACAATCCACCATCAACACGGTTTCCACCGGCCGGTCGTAACCCAAAACCGCCGCCAAGGGTTCGTCCACCAGCCGCACCTGGGGCACCGCCGCCACCACCTGCTGCAACCATCGCCGGTAAGCCTCAAAACTGCCTACCGGTACCGTCAAGGTCAAGGCCGTAATGTCCGGCAAAACCGCCAAAATCTCCCCCAAAAAGGCCGCCCCCAAGGCCTCACTGTCCCAAATTCGACCGTTGATTTCCGGATAAAACCC
>DMPD01000342.1:0-4631 GCA_003456125.1 Cyanobacteria bacterium UBA8156
CCTCCATCCGTGCATTGCCTATCATCGAACCCCAATGGGCGATCGCCGGGCAGTCCCGGAGTTGCTATAGTGAAAAACCGTAGCCCCACCCCCCAAAACCATGCTCGAAAACCGTATCAGTGCCAGCCTCACGCCCGAAGACCAGCAAGCAGTGATGGCAGCGATCGCCACCCTGCGGGAGAAGTTGCCGTTTCTCACCGATATTTCCCCCGAAGAACGCCGCAGCTTACCCAAAATGGGAGACAAGAGCCGCGCCTTTGTCCAAAAAGCCATGGAAATCGCCCAGCAAAATGAAGGCATCCTGCCCCGCGCTTTCGACCTCGAAGAGATGCGCAAGGATGTACAACTCGCCGCAGACCTCTATCCCATCCTGCTGGCGATCGCCCAACTCCATGAATTGGTAGATGATACCTATCTGGTGGTGGGCAGCGAAGCCTATGCCGGAGCCCTACTCGTCTACAACGCCGCCAAAATGAACAACGTCGGGGGGCTAGACGATACCCTCGATGAATTGGGGAAACGATTTGCCCGCAAGGCCCGAGGCAAGCAGGTTTAGAAAAGCTTGAAGAGGCGATCGCCCCCCCAACCTCAACTTTGACGCTTTCAACCTCAATGGGGCAATCCTGCCCGTTGAAACAGCGATCGCACCGTCCAGGTCAGGTCGGGCAACGTCGGATCGGCGATCGGGGTGTCGTCGCGATAGGTCTGGGGCAGCCCGTCGGCCGCAAAGACCGTCAGGCTCTGGGCTTCGGGCTCCACAATCCACACCCGCCCCACACCTGCTTTGAGGTAGTCCGTTGCTTTTTGGACGATGGCACCAAACGACTGCCCCGGTGAAAGGATTTCCACCACCAGATCGGGCGGGATGGGACAGGCTTCGTTGCCGAGGGGGCGATCGCCCAGCCGTTCGTAAGACAAGTAAGTGAGGTCGGGGACAGGCACCCAATCGCGATCGCCTTTTTTGAGAATCACCGCCCACTCGACCCCAAGTTCGCCGCGACCTGTCGCCCATTCACTGAGTAGGGTACCCAGTGTAATCGCCAGCTTGGCATGGAAAAATTTCGGTGACACTTTGCGGATGACCTCCCCATCGACCAATTCAAAAATTCCGTCATTTTCGGGCAACTGCAAAAACTCCGTGAGGGAAAGCAGCTTTGGTGCGGCGATCGGCGTAGAAATGGTCACCATGGCTCCGTCCTCGTGGGTGTTGGGGTTTGTTGGCCGGATAGATTCAATCTTAGCGATCGCATGGGCGGCAATGTCCAGGAAGATCTCAGATTTGGCGATCGACCGGCCCTCATAAAATGGGGTGCACCCTTTCGGCAGGAGCCGCCGCATGCAGAAGATGTTGACCGGACTGGCGATCGTTGCCGCCACGGCCTTGGGTCTGGGCACGATCCGGTGGCTGACGACGGGCACGAGCCCCGTTGAAATTTCTCCCTTGAGCACGGAATCAGCCACCACCGCATCGACCACCGCTGCCCCCAGCGCGCAAGCCAGCGTCCTCCGCGCGGGTACCTTCGTCGCAGCCGAGCATCCTACGGCTGGGATGGCCCGCATCGTGGTCGCAGGGAACCAAAGCTTTGTCGAGCTGAACCAAGACTTCCGTACCGATTCGGGCCCGGATTTGCAGGTGATTCTGCACAAAGCCGCCGATGTGCTGGCTACAACCCAGCCCCCCGCCTACCCAATCCGCGAAGGGGACTACGTGAACTTGGGGGCCCTCCAAAAAACCACCGGTGCCCAGCGCTACGCTGTGCCAGCCAACGTCCGTCTCGAACAATACCAATCGGTGGCCGTTTGGTGCCGGCGATTCAATGCCACCTTTGGTGCCGCCAGCCTCCAAAAGCCTTGATCCCAAACCCGGCAACCGGGGCTAAGCGCCGGGGCGATCGCGCACTTCCGCGATTTCAATGATGTTGGCTTCGGGGTCTTTGACCAGAAATTCCAGGGGGCGATCGTTGCGGATTTTGTGGCGGATGCCCTGCATTTGTACCCGCAGCAACACCTGTTCAATGCAATCGCGGTTAAAGCAAACATGGCGATCGCGGTTTTCGGCGCGGCGGGCCCCCGGCACAACGTGCAATTGGGCATTCTTGTGGAGCTGATACCACAACTCCGGGCGACCGCTGGGAGAGGTACGGCCTTCCGCAGGAAGATACTGGGCAAAAGCACCGCTGAGGGCCGGTTCATAACCGTAGTATTGCAGAGGCACATCGGCCACCGGCAATTGCAGTTGCCCTTCGTAAAAGACACGGGCTTGCTCCAAATCCGAGACCAGGATGGTGTGCACCTTGGGGGCACTGGTCAAAAACAACCACATGGCCCCGGCATACACCCCCAACAACAGCACCATCATTCCCTGGGTGGAAAAAATGGTATCCAACATGGGCAAGCTGAATTAAGGTTGGCTCTAGTGTAGCCTACAGACTTTTGACCCTTGCCATGAAGCATTTGGTGACCGGCGGTTCGGGATTTTTGGGACGGGCGATCGCCCAGGAATTGTGTCAACGGGGTGAAATCGTCAAAATCTTGGATATTTGGCGGGATGACGACCTGCCGCCGGACATCGAATACATCGCCGGCGACATTCGCGATCGCGATGGCGTAGAGCGGGCGATGCGGGGGGTAGACCTGGTGCATCACAACGTGGCGTTGGTGCCCCTCACCAAAGCGGGCCGGGGGTTTTGGTCGGTGAACGTGGAAGGGGCCCAAGTGGCGGCGGCCGCGGCGATCGCCGCGGGGGTGGGCGGTTTTGTGCACATGAGTTCCAGCGCCGTGTTTGGCAATCCGGTGTGTCCGATTACCGCGGCCACGCCCCTCAAACCCGTAGAAATCTACGGACGGGCGAAGTTGGCGGGGGAGCAAGCGGTGCGGGCGCTCTGTACCGCCGCAGGATTGCCCTTGGTGGTGGTGCGCCCCCGCACCATTTTGGGAGCGGGGCGATTGGGCATCTTCCAGATTTTGTTTGAGTGGATGCGGGAGGGGCGCAACGTCTACACCATCGGTGACGGTCGCATCGACTTTCAGTTTGTCCAGGCCCAGGATTTGCTCGAAGCCTATTTGCTGGCCATGACCCAGCCCGGCACCTACAACATCGGCACCGATCGCTACGGCACCCTCCGCCAGGCATTGGAAAACTTGGTAGCCCATGCCGGCAGTACCTCCCAGGTGAAGGCCTTGCCCGCGGGGTTGACCATCGGCACCCTGCGGCTACTGGACATCTTGGGCTTGAGTCCGTTGGCCCCGTGGCACTATTTGACCTACCACAAACCGTTTTATTTTGACTTAAAACCGTTGCACCGATTGGGGTGGCGCGCCCGCTACAGCAACGACGAGATGCTACGGGAAAGCTACAACTGGTTCTGCGAGCACTACGAACGGCTCCAGGCCGAAAAAGCGCGATCGCCCCATCGCCGTCCCGTCAAGGAAAAACTCTTGGGATTGCTCAAGCGATTTTCCTGATTTTTGCCGGCTCAGGCCTTGCTTTTTCCGACAACGTGCCTAGGATGGGGGCGCGAGGCAGTGGGAGTACGGTATGGGCATTGGCAAAGTAGCGGTTTTGGGGTTGCTGGGGTTGACCTGGGGCGGGGCCCTGTGGGCCGAACCGCTGGATCGGCGGGGGCAAGCCAGCGTCGTGGACGGCCAGGGACGGATTTGGGCCGCCACCTGGCAAGGATTGCGGCAAATTCAGCCCGAACGAGGGGAAGTGCGGGCCTGGCGATCGCTCCCCAGCGACACCATTACCGGCTTGCTGGTAGATCGGGCGGGCAAGTTGTGGGTGGGCACACCAATGGGGTTGTACCGCCTTGATCCCGATCGCCCCGAAGCCAGCGAAGTGTACGTCATTCATTTGGCTTCCAACCACATCACCGCCTTGGCCATGGATCGGGCAGGGTTGATTTGGGCGGGCACCAATCGGGGGTTGGTGCGGCTGAGTCCCCACAACGGCGAGACCTTTGCCCGGATTGAAGTGCCGGGGCAGAGTGTGCAGGCGTTGCAATTCGATCGCCAGGGGAAATTGTGGGTGGGCACCCTCACCGGCGTGTACCAATACGATGCCGGCCGGGGCACCCTGCTGGCGACCCACGACAACTTGCCGGGCACCATCGTGCAAACTTTGGCGGTAGACACGGGGGCCAACCTGTGGGTGGGCACCCCCCAAGGCCTGTTGGCCATCGATACCCAAACCAACCAAGTCCAGCCGCTGCGCCAAAACGGCACCAACGTCTTGGCGATCGCCAGCGACAAAAACGGCAAAATTTGGCTGGGGAGCGATCGGGGACTGGAGCGGCTCAATCCCCAGAGCGGGGAAATCGATGCCCGGGCCCAAAACCTGCCGGCGGGCCGCATTCAACACCTGCGGTGGCGATCGGAACGGTTGTTGGTAAGCACCAGCGTGGGTCTGGGTCTCTTGAATCCCTATCAGCTCACCGGCGGCCAAGCCAAAGCAGTACCCCTCTACACCCCCAGCGTAGCCAGCAATTAAGTGAGTTAGAAGGGAATATCATCGGGTTCTGGCACAGACGGAGTCGGCGGCACACTCCGTACCGCATCGTGGAGCGCCGGTTGGGGCTGGACGGAGGGCCGGGGCGCCCGCTCGCCATCGGCTGCCCCGGCCCGATACACCC
>DMPD01000342.1:4966-5891 GCA_003456125.1 Cyanobacteria bacterium UBA8156
GCCCGATACACCCGCCGCAACACCATTTCCGCCTGCTTTTCCTTGCGATCGCCCTTTTCAATGGTGTTGATGTGCAACCGTCCTTCCAACACCAGGCGATCGCCCCGGCGGTACTCCCGTTCAATTTCTTCCGCTAGGTCGCGCCAACCGGTCACCTTGAGGCGCTGCCGCGACTCATCCCGCGGGTTGGCAAACTCCACCACAAAATCCGCCACAGGGATGCGGTCGGGGGTGTAACGCAATTGGGGGTCTTCGGCCACTTCAGCCATCAGCAGAAAAGAATTCATGGCGATCGTCCACGCATCACCCTGCATTGTAGAAGGGATGGTAGGCCAAAACTTGGATGGGGTGGTACATTAGGGCCCGGATTTGCCATGGGTCGCGATGGGGATGCCCCTGTGTTGGAACCAGCCATTTTGGGTTTGTTGGCCGTAGATGTGGGGGTGCTCACCGTGACCATTAACAAGGCTTACCAGGCCCAACAGGCCAGTGCCAAAGAGCAAAAACGGCAAGAGGAAGAAGAAAACCTGACCCGTTACGATTCTCCCCAACCCACCCCCTATCCACAGGGGGGATGGGAATTCAAAATTGTGCGGGCCTCGTTTCGCAGTTTCCGTCATCGTCACGTCTTGCAGACGGTCTGCGAAGAAGAAGCCCAAAGCGGTTGGATTTTGTTGGAAAAACTCGACGACGAACGGCTGCGGTTTCGCCGGCCGGTGGCGTTCCGGGCTAACGATCGCCTCGTGGCCCGCGACCCCTACCGCAGCTACTATGGCCCCCCCGCCGAACTGGTTTCCCTGCTGTCGCTGCTCTGTTTGTTGGGATTGTTGGCATTTCCGGCCTATTGGGGATTCACCTTCATTCAAAATTTGCTCGATCACATTGAGGTGCGATCGCCCCAGTCTGCCCCAACGGCCCCGCCCCG
>DMPD01000016.1 GCA_003456125.1 Cyanobacteria bacterium UBA8156
GAGGGCCAACCTCTCAAAGTTAATTAAAATGAATATGTATTCGGCACATCGCGTGATAAAGTCCGGTAGTCACATCGAAAAACTGTAAATTATGATCAGCCAAGGTCAAACTGGGCAGTGGGGCCGCCAGCTCTGGCGCTTCCTATTGTGTCTGGGTTTAGGGTTGGGATTGGTTGCCTGCACCGCCCCCATCGGGAGGGAGGGGCAGAAACCGGATGTGGACATCACCTTGGCCTCCTTTGCCGTGACCCAGGCGGCCCACAATGCCATCATCCCCAAATTTCAGGCTCAATGGCAACAGGAGCACAACCAAACCGTCAACCTACGGCAGAGTTATGGCGGCTCCGGTTCCCAAACCCGGGCGGTAATGGATGGTTTACGGGCAGATGTCACCCATTTGGCCTTAGCCCTAGATACCGACAGATTGGCCAAAGCCGGTCTGATCGCACCAAACTGGGCGGAAAAATTTCCGAATCGCAGCATCGTTTCGCAGTCCGTCGCCGCCCTCATTGTCCGGGATGGCAACCCCAAAAACATCCAAGCCTGGGCCGACTTGGTGCGGCCGGATGTCCAGGTCATCACCGCCGATCCAAAAACCTCCGGCGTTGCCCGTTGGAATCTGCTGGCCTTGTGGCATGCCGCCAGCCAAGCGGGAGCCACCGAAGCCCAAGCCATCGAATTTTTAACCCGCGTCTTGCGCAACGTGCCGATTTTGGCCCGAGACGCGCGGGAAGCCACCGATATTTTTACCAAAGGGCAAGGGGATGTCCTGCTGAACTACGAAAACGAAGTTCTGTTGGCCCTAGAGAAAGGGGAAAAGCTGGAATACATTGTGCCCGAAGTGAACCTGGCCATCACCCATCCCATCGCCATCGTCGATCGCAACGTCGAGAAGCACGGCAACAGGGAAGCCGTCGAAGCCTTCGTGAACTTTTTGTACACCCCCGCCGCCCAAAGGGAATTTGCCAAAGCGGGCTTTCGGCCCGTCGATGCCACCGTCGCCCAGGAGCCGCAGTTTGTGCGCCAATTCCCCAAACTCAAAAACCTCGGCACCGTCGAAGACTACGGGGGTTGGGCCGCCGTGCAGCAGAAGTTTTTTGACGATGGGGCCCTGTTCGATCAAATTCAAGCCCAGATTCAGCGCTAACGCCGCATCCAGCGGTGTCCCCCACTGTACTGTAGGATGAAATGCCAGAGACCTTTGACTTAGCTCCCGCCCCAGCCCAGCCGGAGTCCCCGTCCACCCATCATTTTTAGGCCAATGTCCGATTCTGCATCGATTGCCCCACCCGCCCAGCCTGGGTCTTGGCTGCGGCTGTCTTGGCCCTGGCGCATCACGTGGGCCTACCTATCGTTCATGCTGTTTCTGCCCATCGCCGCCCTGTTGGTCAAAGCCGGCAGCGAACCTCCGGCGGAATTTTGGCGGATCGCCACCAGTCCAATCGCCCTGGCCACCTACAACGTGACCTTTACCACCTCGCTGCTGGCGGCGGCCCTCAACGGCGTATTGGGCACCCTGGTGGCATGGGTATTTGTGCGCTACGAATTTCCCGGCAAGCGTCTGTTGGATGCGGCGATCGATTTGCCGTTTGCGCTGCCAACGGCCGTCGCGGGGTTATCTTTGGCCAGTCTTTACAGCGAAAACGGTTGGATTGGCGCGTTGCTAGCCCCCTTCGGCATCAAAGTCGCTTTTACGCGGTTAGGGGTCTGGGTGGCGATGGTTTTTATTTCGTTTCCCTTTGTGGTGCGCACCGTACAGCCCGTTTTGGCAGAAATCGAGAAAGATGTCGAGGAATCCGCCTGGTGTTTGGGGGCTTCCGATTGGCAAACCTTTTGGCGGGTGATTTTACCGCCGTTGTTGCCGGCCATTTTGACCGGACTGGCCCTCGGTTTTTCGCGGGCGGTGGGGGAATACGGCTCCATTGTGATTGTGGCCTCCAACGTGCCTTTCCGAGATTTGATTGCGCCAGTTTTGATTTTTCAGCGGTTAGAGCAATACGATTATGCCGGCGCGACAGTGATTGGTCTGGTCTTGCTTGGCATTTCTCTGGTCAGTTTGTTTTGGATAAATTGGTTACAAGCCTGGGGGCAACGTTATCAAGCACGCTAACCGGGTGCGAGCAGTCCAGTTTTGAAGCCCTCACCTCAAATCTCTATCCCATAAGGGCTAAAGTCTCGAAGATAAGCAAAATATCTATACTTTTTGATCGAAGATGAACCCAAACGTTGTCAAAACTTCTCGATCGCAGGACTACGTCAAATACGGCTTAGTTGGTGTAGCGCTGGTGTATTTAGGGTTATTGCTGTTTTTACCGGCGCTGAACATTTTTGTGCAGGCTTTTGGCAAAGGTCTGACGGTTTTTTTGCAGAATTTTGCCAAACCTGCCTTTCTGTCGGCATTGCGGTTGACGCTGCTGTTGGCCCTGGTAGCGGTACCCCTGAATACGGTTTTTGGTTTGTGTGCGGCCTGGGCGATCGCCCGGAAGCGTTTTCCAGGAAGGACTTTGTTGCTGAGCATTATTGATTTACCGTTTTCGATCTCACCCGTGGTTGCGGGGCTCATGCTGGTGTTGTTGTACGGGCGGACGGGCTGGTTTGCACCCCTCCTCACTGCCTGGGACTTTCGGGTGATTTTTGCGTTTCCAGGAATGGTTTTGGCTACGATCTTTGTCAGCTTGCCTTTCGTGGTGCGGGAAGTGATTCCGGTGTTAGAAGAAATGGGCCACGATCAAGAAGAAGCCGCCAAGACGTTGGGGGCAAGCGATTGGCAGACTTTTTGGTGGGTAACCTTGCCCAACATTCGCTGGGGGGTACTCTACGGGGTAATTTTGACCAATGCCCGCGCCATGGGGGAATTTGGGGCCGTAGCGGTTGTATCCGGCAATATCAGTTTCCAGACCCAAAGCCTGCCTTTGTTTGTGGAAGACGCTTACAAACAATACGATACGGAAGCGGCCTATGGGGCCGCTGCGTTATTGGCGCTGTTGGCGGCGGTAACCCTGGTGCTTAAGGAACTCTTAGAGCGCAAAACCAACCGCGTTGCCGGCCGCCTTAAAGCCCTGGGCCAGCGCCATTCATCGCTGTGACCAAGCTGGCTACGGAGGACATTCTGAAGGGCACCTCTATTTATTGGCTCAACAGCGGGCCCTCTCACGGAAACGCCAGTGTTGATGAGAACCAGGGGCGGGGGCGTTGCCCCTGCGGCCCATTTTTAGAGATTGCCTTAACTTGGAGGTACTGGCCCTCCCCCCCGGCAGGAGAGGGGAGCGCCGCCGGGGTTTTACACGCGGCCCCGGAGCATTTGGGCCATTTCGTTGGGTTTGGGGGAGTGTTCGATCGCCGTTTCCTCGGTGATCCGGCCTTCTTCGTAGAGGCGGTAGAGGGACTGGTTCATCGTACACATGCCGTCAAACGTTGAGCGGGGGATGATGTTTTCGATTTCTTCCACCTCATCCCGGCGGATGTAGTCCTTGATCGCATCTGTATTGATCATGATTTCATGGGCAGCAGCCCGTTTGCCATCGGTGGTACGCACCAGGGTTTGCGCAATAACGGCCACCAGCGTCTCGGCTACCTGCACCCGCATGGGCCCCTGCTGATCGGGGTCGTAGAGGTTCAGAATCCGGTCGATGGTCTTGGTAGCGCTGTTGGTGTGCAACGTACCAAACACCAAGTGACCCGTTTGCCCCGCCTTCAGGGCCGTGTTGACCGTTTCCCGGTCCCGCATTTCCCCAATCAGCACAATATCGGGATCTTCCCGGAGGGCCGCCTTGAGGGCGTTGTCAAACTTACGGGTGTGGATGCCCACTTCCCGTTGCTTGACCAGGGATTTTTTGCTGCGATAGATAAACTCCACCGGGTCTTCAATCGAGATGATGTTTTTGGCCATTTCCCCATTGATGAAATCAACCATCGCAGCCATGGTGGTGGATTTCCCGGAACCGGTGGGGCCCGTAATCAGAATCAAGCCTTTGTGGGTGTAGCAGAGTTCCCGAAACACCTCCGGCAGGCCCAGTTGTTCCATCGAGAGAATTTTTAGGGGGATGATCCGCAATACCATGGCGGGGCCGCAGAGGGAATCAAAGACGTTGATCCGGCAGCGGCAGAATTCATACTGGGCCGCACTGTCCAATTCCATGGTGTCGTAGAACTGCTGCACCTGCTTTTCGGGGAGCATCTCTTGCAGCCAGGAATCAAAGGTTTCTTGATCGGTCGTGGGGTACTGCTCTTGCACCACCATCAGACCGCGACTGCGAAACCGTACCGATTCACCGACCCCTAGGTGCAAGTCCGAGCAGCCCTGTTCAAACCCATCCTTGACCAGTTGGGCCATGGTGGGCTGGCCGCCGCCCCGTGTGGTGGTGACGGGGGCTACCCGCGGCGGAGCCGCTGGCGCACCGGGTGGTTTGGGGGCGGCGGTAGGGGGAGCACTG
>DMPD01000014.1 GCA_003456125.1 Cyanobacteria bacterium UBA8156
GTGGTGATCGCGATTTTGGCGGTTTGGGTGGCCGGTCGCCAAAACGAAATCACCGAAAAACTCACCACCCAGCAAAACACCATCACCCAACAGCAGACCATTGATACCTACTTTCAAGGCATTTCGGAATTGGTGCTGGATGATGAGGGCCAGATGGAAGATTGGCCCCTGGAGCGGGCGATCGCCGAGGCCCGGACGGCGGCTTTGCTGGCCAGTGTGGATGCGGGCGGCAAAGCCAAGGTGATTCGGTTTCTCTCGAGTGCGAATTTGCTGACCCCTTTGCGGCGGGACGGCATGTTGGGGCGGCCCATTCTGGACGGGGCGGGGGGCTACGTCGTGGATTTGGTGAAGGGGGTGCGGGTGATCAACTTGGGATCGATGCTGGCGGGACAAAACCTCAGCCACACCGATTTGCGGCGGGTGGTGTTCACCGGGGCTAACTTGGCGCGGGTCAACCTGGAGGGCTGCAACTTGGCCGAGGCCGACTTCACAGGGGCCATTCTCCAGAAGGCCAACCTGCGGGGCGCTGATTTGACGGGGGTGCGTTTTTTCTGGGGAGAGGATGCCCAAGCGGCTACCCCACGCCACCGGACGCTCGTCGCCAATTTTCAGACCGGGGTTCACACCGGCGCGGTGGTGGAGGGCATCGATGTGACCGGAGCCACGGGGATTTCGCCCGAGCAACGGCAATACCTTTGCGCCTGGGGCGGGGAAGAAACCCGGCGCACCCTCCCCGGCGGCTGTCGCGCGATCGCCCCCCAGGCGCGGTAGAGGCTAGGTCTTCCCTTGGCGCTGTTTGAGGGCTTGGGCGGCCAGGGCGTATCCACCGTCGGCGCCATCGACGAAATGCACCTGGTGACCGAATCGCTCAAAGATCAAACAGGTCATGTGGGCGCGATCGCTCCGGTGCCAGCCGTAGTCCAAATTTCCCTGCTGGTGTTGCTGTTCGAGAAAATGCAACAGGGTTTCCCGTTGCCGTTGGTTGCAGGCCAAGACCATCCGCAAACCGTCCTCGAATTTTTTGAAGTCCGTGGTGGCCACCACCTGCGCTTTGTAGTCTCGCCAAGGCCCCACGCGACCGCCCATCAAAAGCCAACCCAGCAGGGTAACCCCCCAAATTTGGAGCAAGCCCCACCCCCGTTGCCAAGGGGGGCGATCGCCCGCAAATACCCGCATTTCCGTAGCCAAACTGCGCAAGCGAAAAGCCAGTCGCAAGTTGGCCGGCGTGACGGGGCTGGGCACCGGCCCACCAAACAGCTCTTGCAGCATCTGCACCATCTGGCGATAGATTGGGTACGGGGGGTCTGACCGGGCAATCACAATCAGGCTCAAAATGTCTTCGCTGGGGCTGGGAATGTCTTGCCAACGGCATTCCAATCCGGTGAAATCCGCCGTTGCCGGTCGCGCCGGGGGCCGGTAAGCCTCGCCGCGTTCCGGGTGTTTGACCAAAGCCGTCGCTTGGGCAATGCCGCCGCCGGCCAGCAAAGCCTGGTGGTAATGGGGAGACAGCGCCAACTTCGCCACCAAAATGGGATGGGTCACATCCGCCACGGGAACGATCCCTACCCGCAACTCCAAACCAAACGATTGCCGGGCCATAGCCTGGGTCCCCAACAGCGCCGTTTCCACCGCCGCGAGGTCGCGGGGGCAGACCAACAGGGTGGCCCCGTCACCGCCAAAGACAAAGGGCAAATTGCGGTTGGGGACAGCGTTCAAGGCCGCCACAATCGAGCAGGCCCCCACCATGTTCACCTCTTTGTAGCGGCCCGCAGCGATCGCCTGGGTGGAACCCACCACATCCGTCAGCGCCACAAACCAATCGGAGGGCACCGGGGTAAAATGCTCGGGCTCGGCGATCGCCCACAACGAGTCCAGAGTCAGCAAATTATCATAAAAATCCTTGGAAATATCGACATTCATGGCGACGTGCGAGCGACAGGGGGTTTTGGCAGTATTGCAGCAAGTGGAGCGGCAGGGGGCCTATGCCGATGTGGCGCTCGATCGCGTCCTGGGTCAGCAGGCGTGGATGGCTCCCCAGCGGGCGTTTATCACCGAAGTGGCCCTGGGCATTGTCCGGCGACGGCGCACCTTGGATGCCTGGCTCTCCCATTTTTGTCCGAAGGGGGTGCCCCCCGACATCCGCCATCTGGTGCATCTGGGGATGTATCAAATCGCCTTTTTGGATCGGGTACCGGCAGCGGCGGCGGTTCACAGCACGGTAGAATTGGTCAAAGCCGGGCCCCGGGCCGGTCTCGCGGGTTTGGTCAACGGCGTGTTGCGGTCTTTTCTGCGGGCCGACCGGGAAGCGCTCTTGAACACTTTGGGCGATCGCCACGGTTATCCCGATTGGTTGTTGGCGCTGTGGGAGGCGGAATGGGGCGATCCGGAGCCCTTTTGCCAATGGTTCAACCAGCCGCCGGCCCTGGATTTGCGGGTGAATCCCCTAAAAACCAACCGGGAAACCCTGGCCCAACGGTTGCAGGCGGTGGGCTTGTCCCCGGAATTCTTGCCCGATACGCCCCACGGTCTGCGGTTGCGGGGGCCATCGGGGGCCATTCCCCAATTGCCCGGTTTTGCCGAGGGGGAATGGTCGGTACAGGATGCGGCGGCCCAATGGGCCGTACCCTTGCTCGATCCCCAGCCCGGCGAAACCATCCTCGATGCCTGT
>DMPD01000134.1 GCA_003456125.1 Cyanobacteria bacterium UBA8156
TAACGAGGGGGTGTTCGTTTTAGAGTCGTTATTTTCATCTTGCTGAAAATAAAGGCATTGAAGGGTGTTATAGGCTTCTTGCTAACGGTTCTGGAATTTCTCTAGGATGATGAACTTCTAGCCCAAACGTTACAATAACGTAAAGGTTTGTGCGTGGGGTCTATGGCTACCGAGTCCTTGTTCCGGCAACGTTTGCAGCATCCCGATCGCCCAGTAATCGTGTTTGACGGGGGCATGGGCACCCAACTGCAGGCCCAGAACCTCACAGCGGCAGATTTTGGCGGGACGGAATACGAAGGGTGCAACGAGTATTTGGTACTGAGCAAGCCCGATGCGATCGCCAAAGTGCACCGGGCCTACCTCGAAGCCGGCGCCGACGTGATTGAAACCGATACCTTTGGCGGCACGGCCATTGTCTTGGATGAATATGATTTGGGGCCTTTAGCCTATGAGATCAACCAGAAGGCAGCAGCCCTGGCTAAATCTCTGACCCAGGAATTTTCGACTCCCGCAAAACCCCGATTTGTCGCTGGTTCGATCGGGCCGGGGACAAAGCTGCCCACCCTGTTGCACATTGATTTTGACACTATGGAGCAAGCCTACCGTGAGCAGGTACGGGGGCTGTACGACGGTGGGGCCGATCTGCTGATTGTCGAAACCTGCCAGGATGTGTTGCAGATCAAATCGGTGCTGAAGGCGATCGAATCCGTGTTTGCCGAGAAGGGCGATCGCCTGCCGATTATGGTTTCTGTCACCGTCGAATCTACCGGCACTTTGTTGGTGGGTTCGGCGATCGATGCGGTGGTGGCGATTTTGGAGCGGTACCCGATCGACATTTTGGGGTTGAACTGTGCAACGGGCCCCGATCTGATGACGGAGCACATTCGTTACCTGAGTCAGCATTCCCCGTTTGCGGTGTCCTGCATTCCCAATGCCGGACTGCCGGAAAATGTGGGTGGTCAAGCGGTGTATCGCCTCACCCCTGACGGTCTGCGGGATCACCTCCAAGTATTTGTAGAAGAATTGGGGGTACAAGTGATTGGTGGCTGTTGCGGCACCACCCCCGATCACATTCGCGCCCTGGCCGACGTGGCAACCCAATTGCGGCCCAAATCTCGTCCCTATGCCTACACGCCGGCGGCTACTTCTCTTTATGGCAGCCAGCCCTACGAACAGGACAATTCATTTTTGATTGTGGGGGAACGGCTCAACGCCAGTGGCTCCAAGAAATGTCGGGATTTGTTGGCGGCGGAAGATTGGGATGGATTGGTGGCCCTCGGTCGGATTCAGGAACAGGAAGGGGCCCACGTCCTTGATGTGAACGTGGATTACGTGGGACGCGACGGTGTGCGGGATATGCACGAACTGGTGTCCCGGCTGGTGACCAACGTCACGTTGCCCCTGATGTTGGACTCGACGGAGTGGCAAAAAATGGAAGCCGGGCTGAAGTTGGCCGGCGGCAAGTGCATTCTCAATTCCACCAACTACGAAGACGGGGAAGAACGGTTTGATACGGTGTTGGCGCTAGCCAAGACCTATGGGGCAGGCATTGTGATCGGCACCATCGATGAAGAGGGGATGGCCCGCACCGCCGAAAAGAAGTTGGAAATTGCCCGACGGGCCTACCGCCGCGCCACCGAACATTTTGGCTTGCCCGGCCACGAACTCTTTTTCGATACCTTGGCGTTGCCCATTTCCACTGGCATTGAAGAAGACCGGCAAAATGCGGCCCAAACCATTGAAGCGATCCGCCGCATCAAAGCGGAAATGCCAGAGTGTCACCATTTGTTGGGCATTTCCAACATTTCCTTTGGTTTGAGTCCGGCTTCACGGATGGTATTGAACTCCGTGTTTCTGGATGAGGTGCGCCAAGTGGGTCTGGATGGGGCGATCGTCCATGCCAGTAAAATTTTACCCCTGAACCGCATTGGTGAGCAAGAATTGGCGGTGGCACGGGATTTGATTTACGATCGCCGCCGATTTGAAGGCGATATTTGCACCTATGACCCCTTGGGAGAATTTACCAAACTGTTTGAAGGGGTCAGCGCCCAACGGGAAGAGACAGCCGCCGTGGATTTGCCCATTGAGGAGGCGCTGAAAAAGCACATCATCGATGGCAACCGGGTGAACCTGGAAAATCGTTTGGATGAAGCCCGCGCCGCTGGGTATGCCCCCTTGGACATCATCAACAACTTTTTGTTGGACGGGATGAAGGTGGTGGGAGAACTGTTTGGGGCGGGCAAGATGCAACTGCCGTTTGTGTTGCAATCCGCCGAGACCATGAAAGCGGCGGTGGCCCACCTCGAGAAATTCATGGACAAAGTCGAGGGCAGCAATAAGGGGGTAGTGGCGATCGCCACGGTGAAGGGGGATGTGCACGACATCGGTAAAAACCTGGTGGACATTATTCTCACCAATAACGGCTACAAGGTGATCAACCTCGGCATCAAGCAGCCAGTGGAAAACATTGTTCGCTGCTATGAAGAGCACAAACCCGATTGCATTGCCATGAGCGGTCTGCTGGTGAAATCCACCGCCTTCATGCAAGAAAATCTGGAAGAGTTCAACAAGCGGGGGATTACGGTGCCGGTGATTTTGGGGGGAGCGGCCCTCACGGCCAAGTTTGTGTATGAAGATTGCGCCCGTACGTACAAAGGGCAGGTGATTTACGGCAAAGATGCCTTCTCCGATTTGAATTTCATGGATGCCTATATGCCGGCGAAGCTGGCGGGAGCCTGGGACAATTTTCAAGGATTTTTGAACGGCCATCAGATGAGCGAATGGCGGCAGTATCGGGGCGAAGACCTCAACGCCAAGGCCCAGGAACCGGCAACCCCCAAGGTTCAGGAAGTGAAGGAAATCGACACGCGGCGATCGGAGGCGGTGGATGCCAATCTTGAGCGACCGACTCCCCCTTTCTGGGGTACCCAAATCCTCACCGATATCCCTTGGGATGAACTGTTTGGATATTTGGATTTGCAGGCATTGTTTGCGGGGCAATGGCAATTCCGCAAGCCCAAGGAGCAAGGCCGGGCGGAATACGATGACTTTTTGCAAGAGAAGGTCTACCCCATTCTCGAACACTGGAAGGAACGCATCACCACGGAAAACCTGTTGCAGCCGACGGTGGTCTACGGCTATTTCCCGGTGCGGGCAACGGGCAACACGGTGGGGATCTACGATCCGGTGGCGGCTGGCGCAACCCCACAGGAAATCGCTCGGTTTGAGTTTCCGCGTCAGAAGTCTCTACGGCGGTTGTGCATTGCCGATTTCTTTGCGCCTGAAGAGCAAGGGATTTGGGATGTATTGCCGTTGCAGGCGGTGACGGCGGGCCACATCGCTACGGAGTTCGCCCAAAAACTGTTTGCGGCCAATCAATACACCGATTATTTGTATTTCCATGGGATCGCCGTCCAAGTGGCGGAAGCGTTGGCGGAGTGGAACCATGCCCGCATCCGGCGGGAGTTGGGCTTCCCCGATCCCGCGGGTATCACCATTCGGGAGGTGTTGGCGCAAAAGTACCGAGGCTCTCGCTACAGTTTTGGCTATCCGGCGTGCCCCCACATTCCCGATCAGTACACGTTGCTGGATTTGTTGCAGGCCGAACGCATTGAGATGACCATGGATGAAAGCGAACAGCTTTACCCGGAACAATCGACCACAGCTCTGATTGTGCATCACCCCACGGCGAAGTATTTCAGTGCTTAATTTTTCCCCTCATCTAAGAATTTGTCGAACTCAAAGCATAAAAATCCCCCGCACAACGCGAGGGATCTTTGGCACTAGATGTACAGATTATAGTCAATTTAATTAAAA
>DMPD01000132.1 GCA_003456125.1 Cyanobacteria bacterium UBA8156
TTCCTCATCGCTGAGCAACACGATCGCCTTGAGGTTGAACCCTTCTACTTCCGGTTGCAGTTTGCGGTAGGTTTTGAGGTTTTCCACCACCAACGCCCGGCTTTCACTGTGATCGAGGATGTACAGCAATTCTTGGCGATCGGCTTGGGAACTGCGGGTGGCATCTACGGCCCCCAGGGCCAAAATGCCGCGATCGGCTACGCACCACCGCCCCGAATTGTCGGCAAACAGGGCCACCTTATCACCGGTGGCTACCCCCAAAGCCCGCAGCCCTGCCCCAAAGGCCGCGGCCTGCTCCGCCAGTTCCCGATAGGTGAAGCGACAGGGGGTATAGGCATCGTCCAGGGCTAGGCGATCGCCCCACGGCCGGCTGCTTTCTTGCCAAGCCGCTTCCAAACTTTGGCAGTCGCTGAAATCCAATGGCATTGCCGGTTCCTCCAAAATCTATCGCCTTAGTATCCCTGACTCCGGCGGCCTTGGTGTTCTGGTTGTGTCACTTTCACGATTGCCCGCTATGCTGAGAGGGGCGGTCAAAACAGCTTCCTATGTTTGGACTCAAGCAACGCAACGCCGATCCCCGAGTCAAGCGCCGGTTGGAGCAACTGGGCATTCGCTACGATGTCGATCGGGACGGCGATTACCGCGTGGTGTTTGAGCTGGAAGGCGATCGCTCCCAACTGGCGTTCATCAATTCCCGCACCTCTGCCTTGGGCGATTTCGAGATTCGGGAAATTTGGTCGGTGGCCCACGTCAGCGAAGAACCCCTCGATGCGGCCATGGCCAACTTTTTGTTGCTGCAAAATGCCCGCCTCAAAATGGGGGCCTGGGAGTTGCGCCACGTCGACGAAGAGACGTTCTATGTGTGCTTTTGCACCAAGGTGGCCGCCGATTGCGAAGCGGAAGCCCTCTACGCCAGTCTGGTGGTGGTGCTCAAAGCCGCCGATGAATTGGAAAAAGAATTGGATACGGGCGATCGCTTTTGAACATGCAAGATTGCTGCCCGAAGCCGAGCCGGGCCCTCTCCTCCATTCCGCTTAGCTGGGCGTTACGTGTGATATTGATCGCTTGTCAAGGGGTGCGCAATCCTGTAAATAGAAGAAAGTTTGGGCGCAAAGGCCAGCCGCGGGGGGCAACCAGGCTCATTTCCACAGCACCTCAATAAGTAAGGAGATCAAGACATGACCATCAGCGCTGCTTTACTGGCCTTGGCCAATGGGAATACCGGCAGTACCGGGCCCCAAACCTTGCTGACGGGATTTCAGGGTTCGTTTGCCCCCACCAACTGGACGTTGACCAACACCAATGCCGATGGTGGTTTTGTGAACACGGCCAGTGCCCCCAATAGCATTACCCTGACCGGCGGCAACCTAGGTGGTGGTGCGGGTACCACCGATTACACGATCGCCATCACGGCTCCTGCCAATGCCACCGTTTCCTACGCCTGGAACTACACCACAGTGGATGGCCCTTTTTGGGATCCGTTCAATCGTCTGCTGGGGGGCACCCCCACTCGACTGACGAACGATGGTGGCGGGCAGAACCAGAACGGCACCGATGTGTTTGCCGTAACTGCCGGTCAGGTCTTTGGGTTTCAGATTGCCACAGTGGATAACCGTCTGGGGCCCGGTGTGGTCACGATCGCCGATTTTGTGGTGGCGGTACCGGCGGTCCCAACGGCGGGGATTCTCTCCCAGCGGGCGGGGGTAAATGGCAACCTGGTGTTGGGGAACGACAATTCTCAGCAGTTTACCGGTACACAGTTTAACGACACCATTGCGGCTTTTGCCGGCAACGATTTAGTGATGGGATTCGGGGGTAACGATTCTATCGATGGCGGTTTGGGCAACGACACCCTGATCGGCGGCCCCGGCAACGATGTGTTGGTGGGGGGCCCCGGCAACGATGTGTTGGTGTTGGCCAATGTACTGCACGGCACCGACGAAATTTGCGACCTGGAGGCCGGGGACACCATTCGAGTGGGTGCCTTGGGGTTTGGCGGTGGTTTGACCGCCGGGACGTTGCCCCTCGCGCAGTTTTTGGCGGGGGCCGGGGCCACGGCCGCAACCACGGCTAGCCAGCGCTTTATCTATGACACGACGGCGGGGGCTTTGCGGTTCGATCCCGACGGTACGGGCCCCAATCCGGCGGTATTGGTGGTCAACTTGACCGGGGCTCCCGCCTTGGCCAACACGCAGATCGTGGTGGCCTAAGAAAATCCGCCACGGGCGAGGATTTTGCCCTACGATAAAATACTGCGGGTAGGTAGGGCATTATGTCGTTGTGGGATTGGTTTGCCGAAATCCAGCAAAAGCGGGCGGTGCAAGACGGTTTGTTTCATCGCCCGCCCCAAGAGCGAGACATTCCCGATGGTCTGTGGCACAAGTGCCCGGCCTGCGGCAACCTGACCTACGTCAAGGAACTAGAAGACAATTTGTTGGTGTGCCCCAGTTGCGGGTTGCACAATCCGGTATCGGCTCCCAAACGCATTGCCCAATTGGTGGATGAGGGTAGTTGGGAGGAGTGGGAAACCCAGCTGGAGTCCTGCGATCCCCTGGAGTTTTGCGATCGCAAGCCCTATCGCGATCGCCTGCGGGAAATGCAAGCCAAAACCGGTCTCAAGGATGGGGTGGTGGTCGGTCGCGGCACCCTGGAAAACCTGCCTTTGGTGGTGGGAGCCATGGATTTTGGCTTTATGGGGGGCAGTATGGGGTCGGTGGTGGGGGAAAAACTCACCCGGGCGATCGAGCGGGCCACCTCCTTGCAAGTGCCCCTTGTGATTGTCTGCGCCTCGGGGGGCGCCCGCATGCAAGAGGGCATCTTGAGCCTGATGCAGATGGCCAAGACCTCGGCCGCGTTGGCACGACACCGGCGGGCCGGTTTGCTCTACGTACCGATTTTGACCCATCCCACCACCGGCGGCGTGACCGCCAGCTTTGCCATGTTGGGGGACATTGCGATCGCCGAGCCCAAGGCCACGATCGGATTTACGGGGCGGCGGGTGATCGAACAAACCCTCAAGCAAAAAATCCCCGAAGGGTTTCAGTCTTCCGAGTACCTGTTGGCCAAGGGCTTTATTGATTGTGTGGTGCCGCGATCGCAGTTGCGGGAGACCCTGGCCAAACTTTTGTGGTTTCATCGTCCCTCTCGCCACGGCTCAAGCCCAACGCCCACACCCGAAAGCCATGCCGAGCCCCACCCGGAAAAGCTAGGATTGGCGATCGCAGAGCCAGAAAACCTTGGACCATAGGGGGGACGGGCTCCCGTCCTCGCCCCGAAATTTTTTGGCAAATTGTGGGCGCAAATCACGCTCCAACCGTCCTGTCCGGTACCGTCACCATGATGATTCGAGAAGCCAACGCCAAGGATGCCGACGGTATTTGGCCGATTTTTCATGAAATCGCGGCGGCGGGCGAAACCTATGCTTATCCCCGGGACATTGGTCGGGCGGAAGCCCTAAGCCTCTGGATGGACTCCCCTCGCCAGACCTATGTGTTGACCGAAGGGGACCAAATCCAAGGCACCTATTATAGCAATTGCCATAATAC
>DMPD01000168.1 GCA_003456125.1 Cyanobacteria bacterium UBA8156
TTGCGCGACAGAATAACCCCATCCCCACTGAGCGCCTCCAAAGCGCGGGGAACCAGTTCGTTGCGGTAGAGTCCGTCGATCGCGATCACGTCGTAATGAGTGTGCCCTGCTTCTGCCAAAACGGCTTGCACAGCGGCGATGTTCTCTTCTGGCGAGTTCATGCTCACGTAATGCAGCGCAACGTTGGCAGGCATTTGTCCACGAATTTGCCGGTACCAGCTTTCATCTCCTTCCAGGGTAACGACGTGCTTGGCGCGAGCGGCCCACCACAGCGTGGATTGCCCTCCCCCAAATTCCAAAACCGTGCGATCGTCATAGGGGCGGTACTTAAGGAACTCAATGCTGGGATAGGTGTACCAGGGCAAGGGCTGACCGGTAGTCGTGACGGCTTTGCGAACCCAGGCGCTGCGGAAGTAGCCGGTGCGTTGCATCATCCACCAAGGGCCAAGGACGACCGTACCCAGACTGCGTAAGGGTTGAGCCACCCAGGTGGGCAAAATCTGTTTGAATGGAGCAAAAAGCTTGTGCGCGGCAGTTTGGGTCATGGCGAAGGCCAAGGATTTGCCCAATTTTACCGGAAGGCTTCCAAAAAGTAAGGGCGAAGCGCCTAAACTTCCCTTCGTTTTCCCACGGTGAGCGAGCAGATTTAGGGATTGCACAAAGGGCAGTAAGCGGGATCGGCGACGGTCTCGGCCACCGGTTCTTCTTGTTGATAACCGCAGTGTCGGCAAACCCAACGTTGCGATCGTACGAGGGGGGTGGGCAGCCCGCAGAGGGCGCAGGGCAACCCCGGCCACCGCTCCGTTATCGCAAAACCGGGCCAACCGCAGACCGGACAAAGCGATCGCCCCTTGGCCACCAAATCCTGGGTGGCTTGGGCAATAACTTGCATCCGGCTAGGATTGTGCATCGCCCGCATGTCCGTTTCCAGCCAGAGGATGCCGGATTGGGCCAACCCGGCCTGCACCGCTTGGGCTAAAGTTTCGCGATCGCGCACCCCCTTTGCTTCCCCCACCACCAACCCATGGTCGGGAAAACCTACCGCTGCCGCAAAGGCTTGGGCCTCTTCCCAGGTGCGCACCTGCGTTTGGCGGTAGTTGGTCTCCCAGGACAGGGCTTCCCCCACCAACTCAATTCCCCGTTGGCGATCGATCAAGACCACCAACTCCCGATTCACCGCCGCCCAAGGTAAATCGGGATGGGGCCCAAAAGACCCCTCGCTGGCCACGGCGATCGCCCCCCCGGTCAAAGCTAAGGCTGCCTCCGCCTTCAACCGGGCGGTGGCCAAAGCATCGCCCGGCCGCGCGACGTCACGGGTGAACGTACCCAAAACATCGGTGTTCAAGCCGGCGGGCACGATCGCCCGTAACCCCCATGCCGCCGCCAGCAACGGCCCAATGACTTGCTCTTTGCCGTGCATCGTGGCGATCGCCACGACTTCTCCTCGCCACACTGCCTCTAAACCCATCGTTCCAAATGTAGTGATTTTCTACCCTACCCAACGCCAACCGGTCTTTGGGGAGATTGTCTACAGGTAGACGCGCTCCAGAATCGCCGTGAGGCGATCGTAGTCATCTCCCAAAAGGAGGGCCAGTTGGCGACCGGTTTGCACCAGCCAAGGGCGATCGCCCAGGCGATCGCGGTAGGCTTGACGGAGAACAGCCGCCACCAATTCTTCGGTGGGGACGTGGGTCGGCCGCAGCAAAGCGCGGACAAAGGTGGGAACAGCCGTGATGTCGTGCACTTCTTGGGGGGTACAGCACCGTACCGGTTGATGGAGGCGAGGCGGTTGGTCCGGCAGGTGATGATGGATCCGATGGTGCTGGCGGAAGCCCACCACCAGGGCATGGAACTCGGTTTTGAGGGTGGCAAATACCTGCGGTTGTTGCGATCGTAGCTCTGCCAGAGATAAACCCAAAGCCACGGGGCGATGCAGGCCATCGATGGGGAGGGTCTCGGCGAAGGAGACCACGCCAAATACCGTGCAATCGGGGCGATCGCCGTCGTCGATGGCTACCCAGGCCCCCAGGGGGGGCACCGTCGGGAAATCGAGGGTGGGGGGCGGAAAGCACTGGGCCACCACCTCGACGGTGGAAACCGTTACCACTTCGGCGATGGGCTCCATGGTCATTCCAGCGTCACTTGGGTCATCACATCCGCACCGGTCACTTGCACCGTATTGGCCACCAGGTTCGCCACGGCTTTTTCGCCGGCCACCTCCAAATCCCGTTCCGCCTGGCGGTAGCGCACGCCACCGGTGGCCACCACCTCTTGGCTGGGGATGGCCCACTCAATGCGATCGGCGCGGATATCTGCTTGGGGGCTGAGGGCCCGGGCGGCCACTTCCCCCGTCAACACCAGGCGATCGTCGGCGAAATTGACTTCCCCTTGGGCGGCTTGGAGGGAAATGCCCCGCTCTTGGTCGGTAGCGGTAAGGGTTTGGGGCAACTCAATCCGTTGTTTGGCGATGTCCCAAAACGATTCGGCGGTGTTCACCTCTAG
>DMPD01000002.1 GCA_003456125.1 Cyanobacteria bacterium UBA8156
GGCGGTAGAAGATGGAGTCGGTCTTCATGGGGGCGATCGTAGCATGGCTATCCCCCTCTCCCGCTCTGGGAGAGGGCCGGGGGTGAGGTTAAGCCCCGAACGTTTTGGCATGTCCTAAAAGACCTGTTCACTGCGATCAAAAGCGCCCTCGGGTTCGCCCCAACCGCACTGCAGTAGGTAAAAAGTGCACTCATGTTCGTTCCAAGCGAACTGCAGTAGGTAAAAAGTGCACTCGGGTTCGTTTCAACCGCACCGCAGTAGGTAAAAAGTGCACTCGGGTTCGTTTCAACCGCACCGCAGGAGGTAAAAAGCGCACTCACGTTCGTTTCAACCGAACCGCAGTCGGTAAAAGTTCTTATGCGACCCAGTCTACGCGGCGGTAGATGGCGGCGATCGCCATGGCGACCGGCAAACCCCCTAGGGTGAGGGTACCGGTCGGTGGGTAATCCCGAAAGAATCCACGATCGCCTTCTTGGGTGAACGGTTCGACTGCGATCGCCTTTTGTGAAATCAGCAAGTATGCCTACAACGTGGGGACGGCGCAGTAGGCCGCAAACTTCTCGCCGCGAGCCAAGGATGCGATGAGGGAAATTTTACTGCAAGGACAGAAAATGCCGATGCTGTCGTAGAAACCGTTGCTGTTACAGAACTTGAGGAAAGGGCTGAAGCGCTTATGTGCTACAGTTCAGATCTCTGCGCGAGAAAAAAGAAACCACCTCACAACCGCCGCCATAACCAAATCAAATCCCACTTACAACCCCCTAACCACGGGAGATGTCCTGAGTATTTTTGCGGATTGGCATAGTCGATCTCGCTTGTGTATCGCCATCCGTCGTACCCGGTGCCGCCCTGCCAGTTTACCCGCTGCCCGAACTTTTTCCAAGCCGCTTCGTTGGCTCCGTAGTCGGGGCCGGGGCTGCCGCATTCTTGCCAGATCCGTTTCTGGACGCTGAAGCCCAGCTTGCCCTCGCTGTGCTGCACCCACAGGTTGTCAATCAATTTCAGGTCTTCCCCCGGAAATTTTTGGATACTGTCTGCATCCAGCCATCCTTTACCCGTTCGGTTTGCTACCTTGAGCATGAGGGTGTGGGTCAGTTTGTCGGCTGCTTCCCATTGGCGGTTACGCAGGGCGCGGTCGAGTTCGCTGTAGTCGGTGCCTGTCGTTTGCGAGATAAGAGACTGGCTGGTAGCTTGCGACTGGCTTTTAGTTATGGTTTGTATCTTGAATTGAGGGGAGACGGCTGGGGGAGTTTGAGGTGTTCTGGCTGGGATAATTCGGCCACAACTGCCTTTGCCGAGCCGTAGCGCCTGGAAACCGGCAACAGCATCTTATCCAGCACGCCGCTCAGTTCCTGCCCAACCGTTTTTCCTGCCAAATAATCCCGCCACACCCACGCATCATCCAGGTCTTTGAGGTCAAAGGGGTTGACCCCTGTGAGTAGATGAATGCAGGTTACCCCCAGGCTGTACAGATCGCTGGCATGTATAGCCTTCCCCCGCGTTTGTTCCGGCGCGGTGTATTCCGCACTGCCGATGACCGTCCCTGTTTTTGGCATGGCGGTCAGGCTGGCTTGCTTGGCCGCGCCAAAATCCACCAACACCAGCTTGCGATCTTGCTGTCGCCGAATGATGTTGGCAGGTTTGATGTCCCGATGAATCACTTGGTTTTGGTGGATGAAGTCCAATACGGGCAGAACATCCAGCAACAGTTCCCGAATCTTGGTCTCGTCGAAGGCTCCTTCGGCTTTAAGTTCCTTTTCTAAGTCTTGCCCGTCGATGAATTCTTGCACCAAGAATTGCTGCCCGTTTTGTTGGCAGTGGGCATACAGCGCCGGGATTTGGGGATGATTGCCCAGGTTGTCGAGTTGTACCGCTTCTGCTTCAAACAATTCAGCGGCTTTGGCTTGGCCGGGGCCGAGGTAAGAAAACTGCTTGATCACACAGCGGGGTTTCGAGGGTTTGGCTTCGTCTTGGGCAAGATAGGTGACTCCAAAACCGCCCTGTCCCAAAATCCGTAGGGCGCGGTAGCGCTGGAGCAATTGCAGGGCGCTGCCGCATTTCACGCAGAATTTACCATCTTCGGCATTGACGTGCTGGCATTGGGGGTTCAGACAAATCGCCATGAGCGCCGGAGGGAGACTGACAATTAAAATCTTACGTCAAGGGTGGGGCGCTCTATGGAAATCCAGGCTTTGGATCATGGCCTCGTCCGAGGCTTTCCGGTACAATGACCGCAACGGTTGTCCGGGAAAAAAGCCATGCGGTGGATGTATCTGGTGCGGTTGACGTTGGTCTCGTGGCTGGTCACCCTCTCCCATACCCTGGGGGCAGTCCAGGCTTCCCCCATCCAACCGGACGGCACCACCGCCACCCAAGTGCAAGGCAACCAGATTGTGCCGGTCGGTGCCGGCACCGTGCGGGGCACCAACCTCTACCACAGTTTCGATCGCTTCCACGTCAATCCGGAAGGGGCCGTATTTGGCACCGGCGCTTCCAGCGTCAACGGGACGCAAATCCAAAACATTCTGAACCGGGTGACCGGGGGTGACCCCTCAGTGATTTTGGGCACCCTCCAAAGCCGGCAGGCTTTCCCCAATGCCAACCTGTGGTTGATGAATCCCAACGGTTTGGTGTTCGGAGCTGGGGCCCGGCTGGATGTGGGCGGCTCTTTCTTTGGCACCACGGCCACCGGCATTGGTTTTGCCAACGGGGATATTTTCCAGGCGGTGAAGGATGCTTCTTTTTCCGCCGGCCAGCCCCAAACGTTGCGTTTTGGCGTGGCTACCCCGGCCCCCTTGGTCAACGAAGGTTCGCTTCAGGCTAAAGGGGTATACCTCAGCGGCGGTACGGTACTCAGTACGGGTCAGGTCACCGGCGAGCAAGTCTCGGTCTTGGCCGCGGCTGGCGGAAGCCAGGTGGAGTTGCGATCGCCCGATGCCGTGTTGGGGCTGGCGGTGCAAACGGCGGTGGTGCCGACCGACTGGCAAGGTCGCATCGCCGAATTGCCGGACTTGGCGCAGCAATTGACGGGGCCTGTATCTCCTTTGGCCACCCCCGGCACGGCGGTGGTGGCCGGCGAAATTCAGGGGCAGCGGGTGGGGGTATTTGGCGAACGGGTAGCCGTCACCGGCGACATTCAGGCCCCCCAAGGCACCGTGCACATCGGCGGCAACTTTCAGGGACGGGGGCCCGCCCCCAACGCCGCCCAGGCCTTGGTCACGGGTCAAATAGATGTGAGTGCTGAGGAGCGGGGCCACGGCGGCGAAGCGGTGATCTGGAGCGATCGCACCACCCAGTTCACCGGTCAAATCGCGGCGCGGGGAGGTGCCAACAGCGGCGATGGCGGCTTGGTGGAAGTTTCCAGCAAGGGGTATTTAGATTTTCAGGGGGCGGTGGATACCCGTGCCCCCCAAGGACAAACCGGCACCCTTTTGCTCGATCCCACCACGATTTCGGTGGTTGCCTCACCACCGGCCAATGCCACGCTGGGGAACGCGGCCAACTTTGCCAACCCCAACAGCGATGGCTCCGAGTCGCGGATTTTGAACACCCTGATCAACGGTGCCACCAGCAATGTGGAATTGCAGGCCAGTGAGTTCGTATTCATTTCGGCTCCCATCAACATCACCGCCAGCGGTATTGGTCTCACGGCACGGGCCGGGAACGGAATCACCGTTGATGCCAACATCACCACCAACAACGGCAATTTGCTGTTTTCCGCCGGCAACGATCCCATTGTGCCCCCAACGCCTGTGCAAAGCGGTGTGGCTTTTAGCGACGGCGTGGAGATCGCCACCAACGGTGGCAGTTTTACCGTCAATGGACGCAACAACGACTCAGATATCGCGGTGCGGTTCAACGGCAGCAGCAGCGGCATTCAGGTATTAACCAGCGGTGGCAACATCGCGATCAACGGCATCCCCTCTCTCAACAACATTGGGGGCGTAAGTGCCGGCAATACCACCCTGAACTCGGGGGGGGGAACCATCGCGATCGCCGGTCAAGGGTCGGAGGGGATTGGTTTCTTTAATTCCCAGGTGACGTCGGAGGCAGGCAACATCACCTTCAACGGTACCGGCACTGACGGTCAGGGGATATTGCTCAGCGGCACCAGTCTCACCACCACCACCGGCAATGTAACGGCGATCGGGGAGGGGGGTGGAGTTTTTCTCAATAGCGATGGCATTGTCCTCGAGACCGGCAGCGTCCAAAGCGGGAGTGGCAATCTAACCTTTACCGGCACCAGCAACGGCACCAACTTCGGCGGCAACGGCATTCAGCTGCAAAACATGACGGTGGCAACCGGTGGCACAGGCACCTTGCAAATGTTGGGGACAGGCTCCATCGACAATGTTGCCAGCAAGGGGATTTCCCTGGGCAGTGGGTCTTTGGTACGTACTCAAAACGGGAATCTGGAATTGCAGGGAGTGGGGCGATCGTCCGGGGGCAACAGCGACGGGGTAGGAGTCGCCGTCGGGGCAACGGTGACCACCACCGGCAGCGGGGAAGTGCAGGTAGAGGGAGAAGCCGTGAATGGACTGGGGGTTTTGGTGGGTGGCACCCTCAGCACCGCCAATCAGAAAATCGACCTTCAGGCCCCCAGCGGCGGCATCGGCATCACCGGCACCCTGAACAGCGGTACGGGCGAAGTGGTGTTGGCGGCCAACAACAGCCTGAGCGTTGCGGGCAGCGTAAACACCACCAACACCGTGACGATCGCCCCGTTGCTATCCGGGCGGGGCATTTCTTTGGGGGTGTTTTTACCAAACACCTTGCAAGTAGGAACCTTGAGCGGCTTGGGGGCTGGCATTGAGGAACTGGTATTCAACAGCGGTACCGGCATCATCACCAGCAACGGATTTTCTGTAACACCGAATGTGCGGTTCCGCGGTAGTGAATTTCGGACAGAAGGAGCCGCTACCGTTGGCAGCAGAGGAATCGTGGTGGATAGCCCAGCGCGCCTCGCCACCAATTTGCAGGCCACCGATGATATTGAACTCAGAGGCAACGTGGTCATTGCCCAAACTGCGGTCACGGTACAGAGCGGGGCCGGCGGCATTGAGATTACGGGCAACGTGAATGGAGCGACGGCGGGAGCCAACAACCTCACCCTCAATGCGTTGGCCGTGAACCTCAGTGGCAATTTGGGAGCAGGCACCCGCCTCGGCAATGTGGCTGTGGGTTCTGGGGGTACCGTATTGCTGAACCAAGTGCAAAGCACTTCTCTTTCTGTAAGTACACCCCAAAACATCACTGTGGCCGGCGCAGTGAACACCAACGGGATCGGCGGTGTGAGCTTAACGGGGGGCGCGATTGCGATCCAACAGGAGCTCACGGCGACCGGGGGAGGAGGTTTGAGTGTGAACAACACGGGTACCCTTACCGTAGCTAGCAGTGCTCCGGTAACGGTGGCGGGAAACCTTACCCAAGCCGGCGGTGGCAACGTTCAAGTGGCGGGCAGTCTGAGGGCCAGCGGC
>DMPD01000184.1 GCA_003456125.1 Cyanobacteria bacterium UBA8156
CTGCCGGGGGTCCCCCATCCCGTCTTTCGCGGCGACACCGGTCGCCTGGGGATTGTCCTCGAAACCAATGGCGACCCCCTGGCGGATTACGCCGCTACCCAAAAGCAAGCCTTTGTCGCTGCCGGCTGGCGCGTGACGGCCACCGCCCCCTTCACTACCCTGGCCGGCACCCCCGGCACCCGCCTCAGCCTCCAGGGCACCCTCTTCCAAGCCCCCCTCACCATCCACCTGTTTGTGTTGGATCTGCCCGACCACAAAGCCATCCTGACCTGCAGCGGCACCGACCCCGACCTCCTGCGCCCCTGTCAAGCCAGTGCCCTCACCTTTGTCAAACCTTAGGGAACCTCAAAACACCGGGCGCAAGGACACCGCCCCCGGTTCTTACCCATACACACGAGATAAATCGAGGGGCCCCTTGGTCGAACATTAAGCTATGTGAAGTACACTGGAAATCGAAAGCAAATCAGAAGAGTAAACCATGCGGGTTGCGATCGCCGGCGGCGGTTTGGCCGGTCTGGCCTGTGCCAAATACCTTGTAGATCGGGGGCATCAGCCCATCGTGTTGGAGCGATCGGCGGTGCTGGGGGGACTGGTGGCCGCCTGGAAAGACGAGGACGGCGATTGGGTGGAAACCGGCCTCCATGCGTTTTTTGGGGCCTATCCCAACATGTTGCAGTTGCTGGCGGAGTTGGGCATTGGCGATCGCCTGCAATGGAAGCAGCACACTCTGATTTTTAACCAACCGGAAAAGCCGGGCACCCTCTCGCGGTTTGATGTGCCGGATATTCCCGCGCCGATCAATGTGTTGGTGTCGATTTTGCGCAACAACGACATGCTGACCTGGAGCCAAAAGCTGCGGTTTGCCTTGGGTCTGTGGCCGGCGATCGTGCGGGGACAAAAGTATGTCGAGGCGATGGATCGCTACTCGTTGCTGGAATGGCTGCGGCGGCAAGGGGTCGATGAGCGGGTCAACACCGATATTTTTGTGGCGGCTTCCAAAGCCCTGACCTTCATCAACCCGGACGAGGTGAGCGCAACGGTGCCCTTGACGGCCCTCAACCGCTTTTTGCAAGAGCGTTACGGCTCCAAAATTGCGTTTTTGGATGGCGCGCCCCCCGAACGCCTGTGCCAACCCATTGTGGATTATGTGGTGGCTCGGGGCGGGGAAGTGCGCACCGAAACCCCCCTCCGCCGCATTAACCTCACCGACCATCCCGAAGTCCCGGGGCAAGTGCGATCGCTGACCGTGGGCAACGGCGAAGAAATTGTAGCAGATGCCTACGTCTCGGCGATGTCGGTGGATGCCCTCAAATTGTTGATGCCCGATGGGTGGAAAACCCTGGAATTTTTCCAGAAAACCCAGCAGTTGGAAGGGGTGCCGGTGATCAATGTCCAACTGTGGTTCGATCGCAAATTGACCGATGTGGATCAACTCCTGTTTTCGCGATCGCCCCTGTTGAGCGTGTATGCCGACATGAGCGTGGCCTGCAAAGAATATGCCGATCCCGATCGCTCGATGTTGGAATTTGTGTTGGCACCGGCCGCCGACTGGATTGGGCGATCGGACGACGACATTGTGGCGGCCACCATGGCCGAACTGGCGAAGTTGTTTCCCGACCAAATTCCCGAGCCGGCGAAATTGCGCAAAGCGCGGGTGGTAAAAACGCCGCGCTCGGTGTACAAAGCAGTGCCGGGCACCCAAACCCTGCGGCCCACGCAGGTTACCCCCATCCCCAACTTTTTCTTGGCGGGGAGCTACACCCAGCAAGAATATCTCGGGAGCATGGAGGGGGCCGTACTTTCTGGTAAGCTGGCAGCACAAGCGGTCGATGCTGCCCAAGCCGTGTCTGCTGTGTCTCCTGAACCCACTGCCGCCCGTGTCCGTCCCCGTGCTTGATCCAAAGCTCGCCCCCGAAGCCAAGCTGGCCTTTTCGGGCATGACTGTTCCGGTTACCCTCCCCCAGTCCTACGACCTGTGCCGGGCCATTACCCAGAAGTACGCCAAGACGTTTTACCTTGGCACGATGCTGATGGCCCCCCCAAAACGTACGGCGATCTGGGCAATTTATGCTTGGTGCCGGCGTACCGATGAGTTGGTGGATGGTCTGCAATCGGCCTTGACCACGCCCCAAACCCTGATCCAGTGGGAAACCCAGCTCGAAAAAACCTTTGCGGGGCACCCCACCGAGCCGCCCGATGTGGCGTTGGCGGATACCGCCCGGCGGTTCCCGTTAGATATTCAGCCGTTTCGGGACATGATCGCCGGCATGCAGATGGATTTAAGCCGCGATCGCTACCGGACGTTTGAGGAGCTGCATCTGTATTGTTACCGGGTGGCGGGCACGGTGGGTTTGATGTCGGCGGCGGTGATGGGGCTGGATGCGGCCGATCCCGACACGGTGGCGGCGGCGACCGAAGCGGCGATCGCCCTGGGCATTGCCATGCAACTGACCAACATTTTGCGGGATATTGGCGAGGATGCCCGCCGCGGCCGCATTTACCTCCCCTTAGACGAAATGCAGTCTTTCAATTACAACGAAGGGGATTTGTTGGCGGGGGTCATGGACGATCGCTGGGTGAAGCTGATGGCTTACCAGATCCAACGGGCCCGCGAGTTCTATGCCAAGGCGGAGCAGGGGATCGCGGCCCTGTGTCGGGATGCCAAGTGGCCGGTTTGGACTTCGTTGATGCTCTACCGGGGCATCCTCAACGCGATCGAGCAAAACGGCTATCAGGTGTTTGAAAACCGGGCCTATGTTTCCACTCCTAAAAAATTATTGGTGTTGCCCTGGGCTTGGTTGCGATCGCAGGTAATCTAGGTCAACCGGAAAATTCCGTTAGAAATGCCTCTATCCCCTCCAGGGAAAGCTGTTGCAAAACACACTTGGCGCGCTCTACCCCCTCTGAAGTCAGCGCCACCGATTTTGTCCGTCTCGGCTCCCCTTGTACCTCCAGCAGTCCTTGGTCTGTCAGCCTATCGAGAACGTTAAAGTCGTACCCTTTCCAGGCGCATCGATGCATCGATTGTCCACATCCATTAATAGGTCACGAATAATAGGTCACGAATGCAGTCTTTTTGCGCCGAGACATACAGCAAAACCAGGGTGAGGGGCTCAGCGATCGCCCGATAAAGTTGCTCTCGTTGCACTTGGATTGCGCGAGCTATCTGTTGGTATCCTTGTTGCCAAGCCGACCCCCGGTTTGGCAACACGTCGGTGGTGGCAGTTGTGCCATCGGGACAGAGACACACGGCGTAAAATCCTTCGGCACAGCGATGGACGGTTACCGGCCACCGATTGCGCCAATAGCGGGTTTCGGGAGTATGAGCGTCTGCCATAGAGCATTCCAAAATGAATTAGGGTGTGGCGATCGCATTGGGGCAGGGGCGGCCCGCTTCGAGATCCGTCAGGTTGGCCAGGGTGGTTTCGGCAATGTTGACCAGGGC
>DMPD01000185.1 GCA_003456125.1 Cyanobacteria bacterium UBA8156
AAAGACTCTATCCAAAAGCTCTATCCAAAAGCCAGATCCAAAAGCACTATCCAAAGAGGTTGGGGGCCAGTCACCGGCTAAGGCGGCAACAACGGAAAGAAATGGCCGATGGGCCCCTGCCCTTGTCCAGGATTAAAGGCGTGTTGGAGGGCACGGGTGACGTAGGTTTTCGCCTGGCGGGCGGCCGTGTAGGGATCGCGGCCTAGGGCCAACTGGGCGGCGATCGCCGCGGCCAGGGTGCAGCCGGTGCCGTGGGTGTGGTCAGTGTCAACGGTTTCGGTGCGCAGGGGAGCCAGGGTTTGCCCGTCATACCACAGGTCTACGGCTTTGAGATCGTCGGCCATCGCTCCCCCCTTGATCAAGATGGCGCGGGGGCCAAACCGATAAATCCGGCGGGCGGCTTCTTCCATATCCGCAAAGGTGTGAATCTCCATTTGGGCTAACAATTGGGCTTCGTAGCGGTTGGGCGTGACTACAGCAGCGAGGGGCACCAAGCACTCCTTCAGGGCGGCCAACGCTTCCGGCTCCAGCAGGATAGCCCCCGTCCGCGATACTGCCACCGGATCGACCACCACGTTGTCCCAGCCCATACCCACAATTTTCTTGGCTACCGTCTGGGCGATCGCTGCGTTCAACATCATGCCGGTTTTGAGGGCGGCCACCTTCATATCCACAGCGACGGCTTCGATTTGAGCAGCGACGGCCGCCGGGGGCAGGGCATCCACCCGGGTCACCCCTTGGGTGTTCTGGGCGGTGATGCAGGTGATGGCACTGGTGCCGTGGACACAGTGCATCGCAAAGGTTTTGAGGTCGGCTTGGATGCCAGCCCCGCCGCCGCTATCGGAACCGGCGATCGTCATCGCTACGGGAATGGGCATTAGCCGATTGACCTACCTTGCCAACGGTTGGCGACGGACTGCCCAAGGTTGGCCCACCGCTGCAATTCTTGCTGATGGGTTTTCATTTCTTGCAAAGCCTGCCGGGTCTCCACCAGGGTGTGGGATTGCTCTGCCAGTTGCTGTTGGTACCAAGCCCCTTGGGCCACCAACATCTGCACCTGGGCTTGGGCTTGCTCGTACTGTTGCTGCCAAAGCTGTTGCCGATCCTGCCAAGCCTGTTGGGCGGTTTGCCAAGCCAGGCGTTGCTGCTCGAAGGATTCTTGTCGATTCAAAAGTTCAAGGCTCAGGGCTTCCCGATCGCTTTGAAGGTTGGTGAGCTGGGTGTGGAGGGACTCGCGATCGCTTTGCAGGTGGGCGAGTTGGCTTTGCAGAGACTCGCGATCGCTTTGCAGACTGGTGAGTTGGGTGTGGAGCCGTTCGGTTTCTGGTTGCGTGGCTTCCAGGGCCCGATCTTTTTCCATCAGGCGTTGTTGGAGGGCCCGAATGGTTTCCTGGCGGATGGCGGCATCGCCCTGTGCCCGATCGTGTTGGCTGCGGAGGGCCGCCACCTGTTCCTGCAACTCGGCGATGGTTTGTTCCCGCTGCCGCAAAACCGTTTCCAATTCTTGCCGTTGGGCCTGTGCCAATGGCGGTTGCGGAGCCAATGGGGACCCTTGCGGCGACTTCGCGGCGGGGGGAGGGGGAGTCGGTTTCGCGGCTTTGGGTGGATTTTGGCGACTGCGGCGGGACATGGCACCCTGAACACAAGATTGGGGAGACAGTATATCGCAGGCTTGGGAGAGGGCGGACATTCCTTTATATAATGTTTCAGCCCTTTGCCCAAAACCATGACCGATTTGGCGTTGTTTGTGCAGTTGACGGTGGACGGCATTGCCCTGGGTTGCATTGTGGCCCTGGCGGCGGTGGGCCTCACCCTGACCTCCGGCATTTTGCGGTTTTCCAATTTCGCCCACGGCGATTTGATGACGTTTGGGGCCTATGTGGCCCTCTTGGCCAATGTTTCTTGGCGCTGGCCGATCTTCGGCGCGATCGCCCTGGGGATGGTAGCCACCCTGGGCCTGACCTGCGGCTTGGATAAATTGTTGTGGGAACGGCTGCGGCGGCGGCGGGCTACCCCGACCACGGCCACCATTGTTTCGATTGGGGTGGCCCTGGTGTTGCGCAACGCCATTGTCTTGATTTGGGGTGCTTCCCCCACCCGGTTTAATCTGCCGACCTTTGCCGCGCTCAATTTTGGCGGCATTAACATCACCCGCAACCGCTTGCTGACGGTGGTGATTACGGCGGCGGTGGTGGGTGCCCTCTACTATTTGCTGCAACACACCAAGATGGGGCGGGCCATGCGGGCCGTGGCCGACAATCCCGAATTGGCTCGGGTCACCGGTATCGATGTCAATCGCGTGGTGCTGTGGGTATGGGCGATCGCCGGCGGGGCGACAGCATTGGGGGGGTGTTTGTACGGCGCGATCACCAATTTGCGGCCCAACATGGGCTGGTCGTTGATTTTGCCGATGTTTGCCGCCATCATTGCCGGCGGCATTGGCAGTCCCTTCGGGGCGATCGCTGGGGCTTTGTTGGTGGGCATCGCCCAAGAAGTCAGCACCTTTTGTCCGGCGGGGTTGGGGGAAATGGCGCGGTTCTGCCTGGGCACCAACTACAAAATTGGTGTGGGGTTGGTGGCGATCGTGTTGGTGTTGTTGGTGCGACCCCAAGGTCTGTTTCGAGGGATGTTATGAGGGTATTGGTGACGGGAGGGAGCGGCTGCGTTGGCCACTACCTGGTGGATTGGCTGGTGCGGGAAACCGATTGGGAAGTGTTTTTGCTGTTGCGCAACCCCAGCAAACTACAGGTGCCGTTGCGACCGGGTGTCCAGATTCTGCCGGGCAGTCTGGAAACCATCGGTCAGTACCGAGATTTGATCGGCACCATGACGGCGATTGTGAGTGCGGCAGCCTGTTGGGGCGGCCCCGAAACCTTTGAAATTAACCGCGATCGCACCCTGGAGCTGTTTGGCTATGCCAATCCGGCGGTGTGCCAACGGGCAATTTACTTCTCTACCGCCAGCATCTTGGATCGAGACAACTCCTTGCTGAAACCGGCCGGGGAAATCGGGGACGATTATATTCGTTCCAAATATGCCTGTTTGGAACCTCTGGAACAATCGCCGATCGGCGATCGCCTGATCGCGCTGTTCCCGACCTTGGTGTTTGGCGGCAACGCACAATTTCCCCGCTCCCATTTGACGGGGGGGCTGCGGGATGTCACCCGCCATATCGGTCTGATTCGGTTTTTCAAAGCTGAAGGGAGTTTTCATTTCATTCACGGGGCGGACATTGCGCAGGTGGTGGGATACCTGTTGCGTCACCCCGAATTGCCGTTTGCCTATCCCGCACGGTTGGCATTGGGCATGCCGGCGATCGCCGTGAACCAAGCAATCCGAGAAGTGGCAACCTACCTCGGAAAACGCATCTACGGACAGTTCGATTTGACCCCGACGGCGATCGCCTTTTTCATTCGGGTGTTTAGCCTGAAAATGGCGGCGTGGGACTTTTTCTGCATCGAGCGGCGGCATTTCACCTACAACGTGTTGGACTTTGCCGATTGGGGCTTGGTGCCGCAGTACCCCAGTGCCGCCAGTTTACTCCAGGATGCAGGTCTCTAGTGGGGATCTCAAATTTGCATCTAACGACAGATTCTAATCTGAGGAATAACGACATACCAATCATCCAAAATTTCTCCAGTAATTTCGTGGGTTTTCACATAGCGATAAACACTGCGGACGGTCACCTCTCCTGGCTGAAAAACAAAGACACCAGGGCAAATATTCCTGTTTTTAAGATCGGCTACAGCTTTCTTTGAGAGTAGACCAACAACCCGCTCACCACTGTAAATCTCCCAATTATCGCCTGCATTCACTGCTCTAAGATCAATAAAATATCCCTCTCTAAGATGTTTAATAATCTCCTGATTACCCTTTGTAGCACCAGAGCCTAGATGTACATCCGTGGGAGTCAAGTCTGCATAAAAGACAAATTGGGGTGGAGCAATCGATAACTTCTCTGAATATGGGGTTGGCTTCGCTTCCCGGATAAATCGAGAGTCTTGTGAATGGGTGAGAATCAGCTTCTCCTTGGCACGAGTCATGGCAACATAAAACAATCGCCTCTCGGATTCTATCTTGTCTTGTCTGTGGTCAAAACCATCAGCAATTAAAATTACATATTTGAACTCTAGTCCTTTTGCGCCATGACAACTGGTAACCAGTACAGCATTGGGGTCAATGGATATGTCAGGACTTTCATTGAATTCATAGATTGAAGTAATGATTTCACTTACGGCAACCTGAGTAGACAAATTTTCGGAGTCATACCCCCTCTCTTTGTCGATATCCTCAGCTATCTTAATCAAAGTCATCACGGTTGGTTCAGACAGACTACGGTTAGTTCTTTCAAAGAAATTTTCAAAACGGGTTTTGACGGATTCTTCTTTGGAAAGAATCAGGTCGGGATTTTTTTCTAGGGCAGTAATCAAAAGTTGTGTGACCCGATTACGAATTAGTTTTACATTTTCACCCCTGAGAGTATAAGTGAGAATACCGGCCCTGCGTTCAAGTAGTGCTCGCACTTTGTCCATGTGCTGCCAATTTCTGGCTAAAATGACAATCTCTCCAGGTTGAACACCATCACGCTTTATCCATTTCTCTACCTGACGCTTGATATATTCTGCTTGATAATCGGCATTTTCAAATCTCAAAGATTGTACATCTAATCCCCCTTGACCAATACGCTCATTATTGATCGTAACTTGTTCATCACCTCTACGCTTCAATCGATAGCTATTATTTTGAATGAGTCGATTTGCAGCAGCAACGATCGGTTCAGTAGAACGATAGTTTTCAGTAAGTAAAAACTGTTGA
>DMPD01000135.1 GCA_003456125.1 Cyanobacteria bacterium UBA8156
CATTAAATGACATTGAGCATGATTTTAGTGCATCGCGAGAGGCTGAGAATGTCTGCGCCTTCGGGGACTAGTATTGATGAAGTTGTTAGACTCTATTGTGCAAGCTAGTGTCTCATTTTTAATTAAAATGACTATAATTTTTTGCCTCACTGGAGCTGAAGCCATCCTAACCACAGGGGAGCTGCTATATTGCCAAAAATTCAGCTACGGGTTGGGTATTGTGCAAGTTTGGGTCAAGGCAGCAGCAAACTGGGCTTTATCCGCCCAATTTTTGCTTGATAAAGGCCACCAGTTGTTGGATTTGCTTGGCTTGAATCACCACTTGTTGCTCAAGGGTTTTGAGACGCTTTTCCAGTTCTTCGGTGTGGTGGAGCTTGAGTTCCAGTTCTTCAATGCGCGCCAACAACGCTGGATCGAAGGCAGGGGCCGCATCGTTGGCCGCTGCGGCGGCTACCGGTTCCGCCGGCAGGTAATCGTTGGGGATCTGATTGGCCAGGTCGTAGGCTTTTTTGATCGCGGCGGCCAGCTTATCTTTGTCGAAAGGTTTTTCGATGAACACCAAATAATGAGATTCTAGGGGTTCCGAAATTTTGCTGGTCACCTCTTCTTTTTTCCCCGACATCAAGACCAGGGGAATGCGATACAGATCGCGGTGTTTGCGGATGTTTTCATAGACCTCGTACCCACTCATTTTGGGTAGGATGAAGTCGAGCATAATCAGCCACGGTTTTTCGCGTTCCACTGCGGCAAGACCTGCCAACCCATCGGCGGCTTCGAGAACTTCAAAATTGGCGGTGGGGAGCATGCCCTTCACCATGTTGCGAATGGTGCGACTGTCGTCGATGACCAGAACTTTGCGTAACGCGGACACGGCGATAGACCTCTCCCAATGTGGGTTTACAGGTGGTGGGGCAGGGAAATTGCTATGCTGTATATACCACACGGGCCCCAATCTTACACGGTTTTGCTGCCATGACCTCTGTTTCTCGTCTGCCCCCTTGGCTGCGTTCGGCGCTGGGTCGGTCGCTAGGGCGAGCCTCGGCGATTTCGACGGTGCAGCGGCTGGTGAAAACCCAGAACATTTCCACGATCTGTGAGGAAGGGCGCTGTCCGAACCGGGGGGAGTGCTATGCCCAAGGCACGGCCACATTTTTGCTGATGGGCACGGCTTGCACACGGCACTGTGCGTTTTGCGATGTGACCCAGGGCCAACCCCCCCAAACCCTCGATCCCCATGAACCCCAACGCATTGCCGCGGCGGTGGCCACGCTGAACCTCCGATATGTGGTGTTGACTTCGGTGGCCCGCGACGATCTGCCGGATGGGGGAGCTAGCCACTTTCAACAGACCATGCAGGCCGTGCGCGATCGCTGTCCAGATACCGAAATCGAGGTTTTGGTACCGGATTTTGGCGGGCGGATGGCTGCTGTTGATGCGGTGGTGGCGGCAGCCCCCGTTTGTTTCAACCACAACCTAGAAACGGTGGCACGGTTGCAGGGGCCGGTGCGGCGGGGAGCCAAATACGATCGCTCTTTGGCCGTACTGGCGCGGGCCGCTCAGCAAGCTCCGGGTTTGCCGATCAAATCGGGATTGATGTTGGGTTTGGGGGAAACGCCGGTCGAATTGTTGCGTACGTTGCAGGATTTGCGGGCGGTGGGGTGTACGGTGTTAACGATGGGGCAGTACCTGCAGCCCGCGCGCGATCGCCTGCCGGTAGTGCGGTATGTGCCGCCCGCAGAGTTTCAGGAATGGGAGGAGATCGCCCGCGGCTTAGGGTTTACGCGGGTGTATGCGGGGCCCCTGGTGCGCAGCTCTTACCATGCGGCCGAGCAATCGGCGGGCGTAGCACTGACCACGCCGCCGAATTAGGGGTACACTTTGCCGTTATTGGATGGCCAGCGGTCGGCGAAAGCAATGAAGGTTTTGGTGTTGTCTTGGGAATTTCCGCCCCGGATTGTCGGAGGCATCTCCCGCCACGTGGCCGAGCTGTATCCCGAACTCGTGAAGCTGGGGCTGGAAATCGTGGTGGCAACGGTTGAAGCCCCACCCGCGCCATCGCTGGAAACGGTAGACGGTCTGCAGGTGCACCGGCTGGTGGTGGAACCCAACACCCATTTTTTTCGATGGGTGGATCACCTCAATCAACGGCTGATGGAGTGGGGCGAAACCCAAGATTCAACGACCTTCCAGGCAATCCATGCCCACGATTGGTTGGTGGCCGATGCGGCGATCTCCCTGCAATCGCGTTGGGGTTTGCCCTTGGTGGCTACCATCCACGCCACGGAATTTGGGCGATACAACGGCATTTACAGCGATGCCCAACGGCACGTGCACCACAAAGAGCTGAATCTGGCGGCCAAAGCCGATCGCGTCATTGTGTGTTCGGAGTACATGGCTCAGGAGGTGGGGCGTGCCCTGCATTGCCCCCCGGCCAAAATCCGGGTGATTCCCAACGGTTTGAGTTTAGCCCGGGTCAACGCCCATCGTCCGTCCCCTGATTTTGATCGGGCAGCCTTTCGGCAGCAATTTGCCGAACCGGACGAAGCCTTGGTGTATTACGTGGGTCGCATCAGCCACGAAAAGGGCATTTTGGTGTTGTTGGAGGCTGCCCCCCACATTTTGGCCGCCTGCGCACATCGTGTGAAATTTGTGGCGATCGGTTCTGGCGAAACCCACACCCATTTTCTGAAGCAACGGACGGCCCACCTGGGCATTGCCGAGCAGGTGCTGTTTACCGGGTTTATGGCCGATGCCGAAGTCGCCAGATTCCAAGCCGTAGCCGATTGTGCCGTGTTTCCTAGCCTCTACGAACCCTTTGGCATTGTGGCTTTGGAAAGTTTTGCGGCGGGGGTACCCGTGGTGGTATCCAGCACCGGGGGGCTGCCGGAAGTGGTGCGCCATGAAGAAACCGGCCTGATTGCCCGCGTCAACGATGGCCCCGCCCTGGCCGCAGCCGTCATCCGTATCCTTCAGGATCGGGATTTGGCCCAATCCTTGGTCGTCAACGCCCAGCAAGATTTGCATACCCGGTTCAACTGGCGCCGAATTGCACCCCTGACGCTGCAGGTTTATCAAGAATTGGTCGGCGTGGGGGCCGGCAAAGGATATATTAAGGGATGCTAAAGGTTGGAAGCGCCCATTCATGGCAAACCTCAAATCCATTCGCGATCGCATCGCCAGCGTCAAAAACACCCGGAAAATCACCGAAGCCATGCGCCTAGTGGCGGCGGCCAAGGTGAAGCGGGCCCAACAGCAGGTTTTGGCCACCCGGCCCTTCGCCGATCGGCTGGCTCAAATTCTGTACCGCCTGCAGACCCGCCTCAAATTTGAAGATGCCAGCTTGCCCTTGCTGCAGGAACGGGAACCGAGAACCGTCGGCATTTTATTGATTACCGGCGATCGGGGTCTGTGCGGTGGCTACAACGTCAACGCCATTCGGCGCGCCGAGCAACGCATCCGTGAACTCGAAGCCACGGGGTTGAACTGCCAACTGTTTTTGGTGGGGCGCAAAGCGATTCAATACTTTACCCGGCGCAGCAGATTCATTGCCGCCCAGTTTGCGGGGATGGATCAGGTGCCCACCGCCGCCGAAGCCAACCGCATCGCCGATGAAATCGTGTCAGCCTTTTTGGCGGAAACCGTGGATCGGGTGGAAATCATCTACACCAAGTTTATTTCCCTGATTGCGTCGCGGCCGGTGGTGCAGACCCTCTTGCCCCTCAGCCCTCAAGGTCTGGAGCCCAAAGACGATGAAATTTTCCGGCTGATTGTGCGCGATGCGCAATTTACCGTGGAGCGGGAAACCGTGGAAACCACTGTCCGGGAAGTGCCCAGCCAGATGATTTTCGAGCAGGATCCCCTGGAATTGCTGGATGCTTTGTTGCCGTTGTATTTGGACAACCAGTTGCTGCGATCGCTCCAGGAATCGGCGGCCAGCGAATTGGCGGCCCGGATGACGGCGATGAACAGCGCCAGCGACAACGCCAACACCTTGGTGAAGAGCCTAACCCTGCAATACAACAAAGCGCGGCAAGCCAACATCACCCAAGAATTGCTGGAAGTGGTCGGTGGCGCCGAAGCCCTGCGCAAGTAGTGCCCAGGCCATCCCGTGCTAAAAATGGAGCACGGGAAAACGGCCAAAGTGCGGGATTGGGGGAATAATTGGATCAGCTACTGGGCATCGCACAGGTAGGAATGGGCTTATGGAATCGATAGGTGAATCGATAGGTGAATCGATAGGTGAATCGATGCTCGAGTCGCTGGAGGAGCCGGTGACGTTTCGCATTGCCATACCGCCCATCGAGGGGGTAGAAGATGTGCCCATTGCCGCCGTGCAGGTATTGGCCAGCAAGATGGGGTTCTCGGAGGATCGGGTGCAAGACATTGTGCAAGCCCTGACGGAGGCTTGCGTCAACTCTATTTTGTACAGCGTCTCCGATGCCGATATTGAAGTGATGGCTAAGGCGGAACCCAAGGTCTTGATGGTAGAGGTTTCGGATCGGGGCCCTGGCTTCGATCCGGACAGTGTGCAGTCTCCGGACTTTGAAACCATGGTCGAAATCGGGGTGAAAAGCGGCGGCTTTGGCATTCACATGATCAAAGCGCTGGTGGATAAGGTTGAAATTGAATCGTCGCCGGAAGGAACCACCATCCGGATGTATGCGTTCTTGTAAACGGGGCGATTGGGATGGCTAGCTCCGGCTGGAGAGACAGACCAAATAGATTTACGGTTGGTTTACGGTAAAGTAGAGGGGAGCTTCACCCCATTGTTTGACCGGTGGTTCTGGCAAGGTTTGTAACCAAATTTGTAGGTGTTCAAGCATCATGACCCACTCCTCTTTTCTGCAAGACGAATTGAAAATTTCTGAGCAAGTGGACGGCGATCGCGTGCTGTTGAAACTTGAGGGGGCCCTCAGCGTCACCACCGTGCCCAGCTTTCGGCAGGCGGTGCAACCCTATCTCGAGAAGCAGTATGCGGTGATCGTGCTGGATTTTGATGGAGTGACCAAAATTGTGAGCCGGGGTGTGGGGGCCGCAATTGATATGGCGGTGCAGGCCAAGAAACAAGGCAGCAAGCTCTGCATTGAGAAAGTGGGCAAGTATGCTCGTTCTTTGTACATTCAGGGGGTACACCTAGTGGCGGAAGTACCGGAACTGGAAGGGTTTGAGCCATAGACTCTGAACGCCATCCAATTTGGTCGGGGGTTTGATGTTGTTGCCGTTTGAGTTTACGGTGGTGGGCAAGCCCATTTCCCATCAAACCAAGGATAAATCTCGGTGGCAGGCGTGGAAAGAAACGGGGCGATCGCGGGCCCAAACGGTGTGGTTGGGGTCACCGGCGGGGACGAATCTACGGGTCACCATCACCCATTTTTTTGAAGCGCCGGCAGGGGATGAGTCCGGGGTGCCCGACAGCGATAACAGCGATAACATTATCAAACCGGTGCGGGATGCCCTCAACGGCATTGTTTATGTGGATGACTACCAGATTTCCGATTTTGTGAGTCGTCGCCGGAACCTAAATGGAACCTATCGGGTACGGGGCTTGAGTGCAGCTTTGGCCGAGGGGTTTCAGAGAGACCAAGAGTTTTTGCATATTTTGTTTGCATATTTTGATCGAAGAAGCCCCCGACCCTACCGCCCTCTAGTTTGGGTTGGAATTTGGGTTTGGTTCTCGACAATTCTGGGGTTTCCGTGCACTGACTTGCGGCTGGTGCGAATAAATAGACTTCTTCTATAATAGCTGAGCCAGGGACAACACATGGGAGACCACTTGTGAGCTATCGTCACCACAAAGGTTTAACCGAATTGCGGTTGTTGGCGCGCTTGGCCCAGCAATTGCGGCAGCGGGGCTACGAGGTGATTATGCAACCGCAGGCGACGGCGTTGCCGCCGGAAGCCAATTATCCGTTTGATTTGGTGGCGGCCAAGGGCGATCGCCATTTGGCGTTGGAGGTGCGGCACCGGGAGCGGTTGGGCTTAAACGGCCAGGAGGATTTGCGGGCTATGGCCCAGGCGATCGCCCAGGTGCCCGACTGGCGGTTGGATCTGGTGGTTACGGGCGGCGAGTCGAGCCATCGAAGCGACGCTCCTTTGGGGTATCGGCAAACAACAGGGGCGCCAGGGCCGCAGCGGTATTGAGGCGTTGGTCTTGGTTCTCTTCGAGGCTGTAGAACTGATCGATGCGATCGCACAGGCCTTGGGCATCCAGACTTTGCACGTCGTAGCTGATGATGTAGCTTTGGGCCGGCGAGCCCCGAAAAGCGGCGAAGGCTTCGGCGCAGTAGGCCAGCCGGGAGGCGGGAGCGGCGGCTTGCCAAGCCGGGCCGGTGAGGTTGCCGTTGAGGACAGGGGCCCCGGCCGCAGGCACTACGGGGCGACGGGCGGCGAGGGCGGGGCGGGGCCATCCCAACAGGAGCAGCAGGGCCAGTCCAACCACCGCATGCCAGAAGTGGGCGACAACACGGGGGAGCCAACCGGACAGAAAACGAGTCATGGGTACAATCCGCAGGGTGTCCCAATTGTAGCGGTTGGGGGAGTGTAACCAAAAGTACAACGAAGGGGATGGATTTGGGGCCTATCTGACGTACAATGCGGTTTCCCACATGAGGTGTGCATCCGGTTTTGGCATGGCGGAAACCTACCTAAATCACCCTAACTTTGGTTTGTTGACCCGCATTTGTGAGATCGAGGACGGGCGCAGTTTGTTTACGACGCTGTACGCCTACCGCTTGTTTTTCACCATTGACCAGAGCAATGGGGGCGTTCGGTTTGAGTCGGTGACCCGCAACACGGCGAAAGTGTTGGTGGAAAATCGCCTGCGTATGCTGCGACGGGGTGGCGATGGCCACGAGTGCGATCGCCTGCAGATGGTATACAAGCGGACGTTTGCGTGATGCGCGATTGTCTGACGGTGTTGGCCCCCGCCAAAATCAACCCCTACCTGGAAATTCGGGGGCGACGGCCGGATGGCTACCACGAGTTGGCACTGGTTTTTCAGGCGATCGGGTTGGCGGATCGGGTGACGGTGGAACGGGGGGATACGGAGTCTATCCGATTGCGATGCGACGATCCCAGCCTACCGACGGACGAGCGCAATTTGGCTTGGCGGGCTGCCCAACGGCTGCGGCAGCAGTTCCCGGAAATTGGGGGTGTGAACCTGACCTTGGAAAAGCGGATTCCGGCGGGGGCGGGATTGGCCGGAGGTTCCGCCGATGCGGCGGCGGTATTGGTGGCGATGAATTTGCTCTGGGATTTGGGGTTGACGGTGCCGGAATTGGCGGCACTGGGGTCTACCCTGGGGGCCGATGTGGCGTTTTGCGTGACGGGGGGCACCGCCCTGGGGACGGGCCGGGGGGAAATTTTGTCGCCGTTGCCACCGGTAGAGGGGTTGACGGTGGTCATTGCCAAACCCCTGAACCTGTCCATCGCCACGCCCGAAGCCTACCGTATCTTTCGGGAAGAGGGGTTGTTGGTGCCGCGGTCGGGCCAGCAACTCCACGATTTTTTGGCGGCTTGGGCGACGGGGGACCCCGCGGCGATCGCCCCCCATTTGTTCAACGATCTGGAGCGGGCGGTGTTGCCCCATCACCCCGCAATTGCGGCCCTGAAGCACCAATTGTTGGCGGCGGGGGCGGTGGGAGCGTTGATGTCGGGATCGGGGTCGGCGGTGTTTGGGTTGGTGCCCGACGCGGCAGCGGGACATCGGATTGGGGCGGGGTTAGCCGGGGTTGAGACCTGGGTAACCCCGGTCTACCGCGGGGGCATTGCCGTGGTGGCTTAGACCCCTACGGATTGGAGGAAGGATTGGGCGGTGGCGATCGCCTCTGGGGCAATCGTATGGCCGCCGGCAAATTCTTGGTAGGTCACCTGGACCCCCCAACGCTGGAGGGTTTGGCGGGCACTGCGGGCGGCGATCGCCGGTACCACTTCATCGTCTTGCCCGTGCAACAGGGCCACCGGCAGCCCCGGTCGTGGTAGCGGCGCTGCGGCTGGGTGGAGGTAGCCGCTGAAGGAGATGAGGCCGGCCAAGGGCAAACCCAGACCCACGTCCAACGCCATGGCCCCCCCTTGGGAAAACCCGGCCAACACCGTCTGCGCCAAAGGCAAAGGGGCCAGCCCTTCGTGCAAATACTGGCGGCTTTCCGGGAGGCCCCACGGCACGGGGTCGGTTTCCAGGGCCATCAGGTCGTACCACATGTATCCTCCCATGGGGCGCTGGTGCGGGGCCTGCCACCGCAATACTTGGCGATTAGGGGCTTGCAAAATATCGGCCAACGGTGCCAAATCGGCGGCGTTGGCTCCCCAACCGTGCAGCAACACCAAATAGGAAGTCATTGCGGTTTTTACCGGAAACGCGGTATCAGTGTAAGGGAAAATCAAGCATCCAAGCCTATGGCCGTTTTGACAGGGGATGTGGGGGGCACCAAAACCCACCTGTGCTGGGCCCGCAGTCCCTCTGAGATTCTGGCGGAACGCCGCTACGATAGCCAGGCTTACCGCGGGTTAGGGGAAATTCTCCAGGAATTTTGCCAGGAATTTGCCGTGACGGCAACGGTGGCGGTGTTGGGGATTGCGGGGCCCGTGCGCCGGCAATGCAGCCACCTCACCAATTTAGGTTGGGATTTGGTTGGGGAAACCCTCGCCCAAACCTTGGGGATGCCTGTCCACCTGCTCAACGATCTGGAGGCGGCGGCCTACGGCGTGCTGACCCTGACCCCTCCGGAATGGGTGGTGCTGCAGGAGGGTACCCCCGAACTCCAAGCCCCCATTGCCCTGGTGGGGGCCGGCACGGGTTTGGGTACGGGCTACCTCACCTGGCAGGGCGATCGCTACCGGGCCTATCCGGCGGAAGGGGGACACCTCAGCTTGGCTCCCCAAACCGACGCCGAAATCGAGTTGTTGCGGTACCTGCGATCGCGCCATGGCCGGGTGTCTGGGGAACGGGTGGTCTCGGGGGCGGGCCTGACGAACCTCTACACCTTTTTGCAGGCCCAGGCCGGCCAATCGGAAACGCCTCTCCCCCCCGCCGCCATTCAGGCCCGGGCCCCGCAGGACGATTTGGCCCATCAAGCCCTGGTGTGGTTCACCCGGTATTACGGCCGCATTGCCGGCGATTTGGCCCTGGCCCTGTTGCCCCGGGGGGGGGTATACCTCACCGGTGGCATCCCGCCCAAAATGCTGCCTTGGTTGACCGATGGCACTTTCCTGAACGGTTTCCTGGATAAAGGTCGCTTGCGGGAAGTATTGACGGAAATTCCGGTGCGGGTGGTGCTGGCGGAAAACGTGGGGCTCCGGGGGGCGATCGCCTACGCTCAGGGCCTCGACCTAGGGTAAAAAAGGCACCACCTGCCGCAGGGTGCGCCGCAGCCGCAGCAACTCCACCAAATGCCGCAGTTCGGGGTCGACTACCCATTCCCCCAACCGGCGATCGTCCGCCAAAAACTCCTGCAATGCGGCGTATTCCCCCGCCGACAGCAACCGACCGTCCACGGGCGATCGCCCATCCACGTGAATTTCCGTCCGCAAAACCTCTTCCGGCACCTCCGTTTCTGGGGGCACCAGCGCCAGCCAAATGCTAGCGCCCCAACAAATTGGGTACATCGCGGCAACCTCCAGGAATCGTGCGGCGGGAGCGATCGCCGCACCACGCACACAAATACCACCGACTTTCTACCGACAAGTCCCGCACCCGGCGGAAATCAGCCCCTTCGACCACCGCGCCGGTGCGCCGCCCACTCTGGTAATCGGCGGGAAAGTTCCCGTCGTGGGGCGAAGCCATCTCCAAGGTACCGTAAAACAGCCGCACGCCGCTGAGGTTGGCCCCCCGCAGGCAGGCCCCCGTGAGCACGGTTTCCGCAAGGTTGGCCCCCGTCAAATTGCAATTCGGCAACTGAGCGCCGGTGAGGTTACACCCGCTCAAATCGCTAAACCGCAAATCCGTATGGTGCAGGTCTTTGCCCACCAACATGGCCCCCAGGCTGACTACCCGCACCCCGTGTTCGATATCCACCTGATAGCCACCGGCTCCGTCCAGGATGGGCCGCCCTAGCAACCCATCCCGTTGCAGGGGGGTCAACAAATTGGCACTCGACAAAAATCGTAGGACTTGGGCCCGACCATCGCTATCGGTACTCCCCAACAAGGCCGCGGTGCGGGCCTGCACGATCGCCCGCTCGAGGGGCCAATCCTCCAATTGCCCGTGGGGATCCAAAATCAAATCGGACACCCCCTGGAAGTAGGCATCGATGGTTTGCTGTTGGGTAATCCGGTTTTGCTGACCGGTCAATTGCTCAGAAATTTGATTTTGCCGCCAGGCCACCCATACGGCCAAAATGGCAATCAAAATCTGACCGACGGCCCCCCAGGCTTCCCATTGCAACCGGTTGAACCACTGCCAAAAGGCATCATCGATTTGGGAACGGCGACCGATCGCCCACAGCAGCACCAGGGCCAACAGACCGGCTAGGGTCGCCTCCCAGTTGCGGCCCAAGGGGGATTGGGCCAACGCCGCGAAGGTCGCCGGCAGCAAAATCGGCACGATCGCCGCCATCCCCAACAGAATCGCCGCCGTCACCAGCGGCCCATCCCCCGTTTCTACCCCCCATACCGCCGCGATCGCCGCGCCCGTGGCCACCACCAACAGCAAGACTTTAACGGTCAATTTCACGGTTGCCGCCCATTGCCCACCACAACACCAGACCGGCTCCAAACCCGCCCACATGGGCCAGGTAGGCCACTCCCGGCAACCCCGGATTGGCCTGGGACGCCCGCACAATCTCAAACACAATCCACAACCCCAAATATACGATGGCCGGAATCCGCACCAGCGTAAAAAAGATCAGCAAAAATACCGCCGTCACAATCCGGGCCCGGGGAAAACACACCGCATAGGCACCCATCACCCCGGCGATCGCCCCGCTGGCCCCAATCAATGGAATGTTGGACTGGGGGGCCGCCAACCCCTGGGCTAAAGCAGCGATCGCCCCGCAAGCCAGGTAAAACCCTAAAAATCGCCCGGAACCCAGCCGATCCTCCACATTGTTGCCGAAGATCCACAGAAACCACATGTTGCTGAACAGGTGCACCAAGTTGCCGTGCAGAAACTGCGAACCCAGCAGTCGCCCCCACTCTCGGCCGGGGTTGGCGAACAGCACCGCCGGAATCATGCCGAATTGCCGAATGGGCTGGGCATCCCCCGTCGCCAACTGATAAAAGAAAATCCCCACACAGGCCAAAATCAGGAGGGGTACCACCACCGCCTGTCGCTGGGTCGGGTTTTCATCGTACAAAGGAAACACCGCCGTGGCCCCGCTCCGCTTCTGTATTATGACGGAATTGGTACATTCTTGGCTTTTCCCCGCTGCTCTCTTATCCTAGTCCTCCCCCACAGCGGGGAAGGAGCCGAAAAAGCTAGTGTTCAAACACCTGGGTGTAGCCCAACCGATCCAGCCGCAGCAGGGTGGGCAAAAAGGCAAAGCAGGCCTCTGCCAAGTCCAAACGCTCTTCCCGGAGCAACATGGCTTTGAGTTTGCGGTACACCGGGATCAGGTGCAACACGTCGTTGGCCGCATAGCACAACTGCTCTGCCGATAGTTCCTCTTCGCTGCCCCAATCGGAACTCTGGGAAGTCTTGTCCAGTTCAACTTTGGTGATTTCCCGCACCACTTCCTTGAGACCGTGGCGATCGGTGTAGGTACGGGCCAACTTGCTGGCGATTTTGGTACAGAAAAACGGTTGGGTGGTGATGCCCAAATGCACCGACAGCGCACCCACATCAAACCGGGCATAGTGAAACAGCTTGAGGATATGGGGCGCTTCCATCAACGCTTGCAGGTTGGGCGCGGTCTGCTGCCCCCGCCGCAGCCGGACCATGGCCACCTGCCCCGCCTCGTCGCACAACTGCACCAAACACAGGCGATCGCGCTGGGGCAACAACCCCATGGCCTCCGAATCTACCGCCAACACTTCGCAACCCCAATAGCGATCGCGCACTTCGGCACTCAGGTCTTCCCAGAATACGGCAAAGGTTGGTTCGGTCATGGGTGGCTCGCTTCTACCACGGTGTGCACGTTCCCCCGCGGATTAAAGTCTCCCCGCACCGTGATTCGTCGCGGCTGGCACGCCGCCACAAAATCATCCAAAATTTGGTTCACCCCCGCCTCGTGGGAAATGTAGCGATCGCGAAAACCGTTGATGTACAGCTTGATCGACTTGAGTTCCACAATCAAAGCGGCGGGAACATAGGCAATTTCAATCGTCGCAAAATCGGGATATCCCGAAAACGGACATTTGCAGGTGTATTCCGGCAACGAGATGGTTACCGTGTACTCCCGTTCGGGTTTGGGATTGGGAAACGTCGTCAGGGTCGCCGCCGCAATTTCCTGCTCGCCGTACTTTTCTTCTTTTGGGGCTGGGGGCTGGTCGCTCATGGTTTCCAAACGTAGGCTCATCGGGGCTGGGGCAAGTTTAACCCCAATGGGTAACCATCCATTCGCGGATGGTGGCGTTGGTCGCGGCGGGCATGTCGTCGTGGGGACAATGGCCAGCGGGCGATCGCACCTCGGTTAAGTTTCGGCAGTGTTCCCGGTAGCGGGCGCTGGTGACCGGCGTGTTCATCCAGGGATCGGCTTCCCCCCAAATCGCCAACACCGGACAATGAATGTCCGCCAACAACTCATCCACCTTTTTGCCCGGCTTCCCCTGAAAAATGGTGGCAAACACCTGGGCCGCCCCCGGATCGCAAGAGGGACGATAGATTTCCTCCACGAGGCGATCGGTCACCGCTGCTTTGTTCACGTATACCTGCAACAAAGTCTTGCGGATTTGGGATTTTTGGCGCACAAACTCGAACAACAACCGGCTGGCCCAACCTTGCTTCAAAAGAGATTGCACAAAGTTGCGGAAGGCTTCTTGCCAAGGGGAGAGGGGGGCTCCCAAGGGATGGCTGTTGCGGAATGCCCCGGCCGGATTGAGCAGGATCACCCCCGCCACCAAATCTCCCCGATTGGCCGCCAAGGCATTGGCGGCGTATCCCCCCAAGGAATTGCCCGCCACCACCACGGGGCGCTGGATATGCGTTTCGATAAAATCCGCCAACTGGGCCGCCCAGATCTCGCCGCCGTACTCCCAGTTGGGCTTGCTCGATCGCCCAAACCCCAGCAAATCGATCGCCCACACCTCAAAATCCTGCTGCAAATCGGCAATGTTTTGGCGCCAGTGATCGGTCGAGGCCCCAAATCCATGCACCAACAACAACGGCGGCCGGGTATCCCCCTGCCCCGCCCGCACGTAGTACACCTGCTGCCCCCGCCATTCCCAATGCGCTCCGGTGGGATTGTCCACTGCCACGGCTGTGGTCATACTTCTTCACAATTCTTTACGGTAATTGTAGCATTGCGGAGGGGGTGAAGCTTCTGGTGTAGGATAGCGGGCTAGGTAAAGGAAGGAAACCCTATGCTTAGCCGGGCGCGGAAACTGGGGATCGAAGCCGAAGGGCGGTATGCGGCCGAAAGCGAACTGGTGTTTTGGGAAGAGTATGCCGCGTCTTTTGCCCTGCGGCGGGAAGCCTATCGGCATTTGCGGGCAGCAGAAAAGCAGATCGTCGAGCAGACCCAAGCGAAATTGGCGGCGTTGTACCCCAAATTTTTCCAGCAGGGGAATCAAGACCTAAGCACCAAGTGGAAAACCGATACCTTGCGGGTGTTGCGCCATTGCGCCACCGCTGTCCTCACCGCCGACAGCGATCGCTTCCGGGAGAACTTTTTGGTGTGGTTTCAGACCCTGATGCAGGCGTTTGCGATGCAGGAGCAATGCAACCGCACCTATGAACTGCTGCAAACCGAAGTGAAGCGGTTGTTGCCGCCGGCCGAAGCGACGTTGGTGTGCGAGGCGTTGGAGCTGAGTCGGCAGATTTTGGGAGAAACGGCCCAGCGGTAGGGCAACCGTTGATCTGTGCGGGGAACGGGGCGAAAGAAAAGCCCTAAGATGATGGGTGCTTGAATTGGAGTGCTGCCGCCTGTGACCCTACATGTCTACAATTCCCTCACCCGCCGCAAAGAAGTGTTTATGCCCTTGGTGCCGGGGGAAGTGCGCATGTACGTGTGCGGGGTTACGGCCTACGATCGCTGTCATTTGGGCCATGCTCGCGCCTACATTGTGTGGGATACGGTGCGGCGCTATTTGCAGACTCGGTACCGGGTGCACCACGTCCAAAACATTACCGATATTGACGACAAAATCATCCGCCGGGCCCGAGAGCGGGGCATCCCCTGGCAGGCGATCGCCCAAGAGTTTACGGCGGCCTACGAAGCCGACATGCAGCGTTTGAATGTACGGCCGGCAGATACATCGCCCAAGGCCACGGCGTATGTGGGGGCCATGGTGTCCCTGATCGCAGACTTGATCGCCGGTGGGTATGCCTATGCATCGGGGGGGGATGTGTACTATGCGGTGCAGCGGTTCCCAAACTACGGCCAACTGTCGGGGCGGCAGTTGCAGGATATGCAGGCGGGGGCCAGTGGGCGGGTGGATGAAACCGAGCCCCACAAGCGGTACCCGTTGGATTTTGCCCTGTGGAAGGGAACCAAACCCGGCGAACCCTCTTGGGACTCGCCTTGGGGGCCCGGGCGACCGGGTTGGCACATCGAGTGCTCGGCCATGGCGCGGGCGTTGTTGGGCGATCGCCTGGACATTCATGCCGGGGGTGCCGACCTCAAATTCCCCCACCACGAAAACGAGATCGCCCAATCGGAAGCGGTGACCGGACAGCCTTTGGCCCGCTATTGGCTCCACAACGGGTTTGTGAACATCGATGGCGAAAAGATGTCGAAATCCCTGGGCAATTTTTTTACGATCCAGGATTTGTTGCAGCGGTTTTCGGCGATGGCGGTGCGGTGGTTTGTGTTGCAGGCCCACTACCGCCAACCCATTGACTTTACCGAAGAGGGGATGCAGGCAGCTACCAAAGCCTGGCAAACCATCAACGAGGGCTTAACCTTCGCGCGGGAGTTTGGGCCCCGCCTGGGTTGGGCGGAGAAAACCGCGCCGGAGGCGGGGGCGATCGCCCGGTTTACCGCAGCGATGGACGATGATTTCAACACCGCCGCGGCCCTGGCGATCGTGTTTGACTTGGCCAAGACGCTGCGGGCGGCGGGCAATGCTTTGCGGCGGCAAGAACCGATCGCTTCCGACCAAGACTTGGCTGCCACCTCGGCGGCTTTGTACAAACTGTCTGAGGTGCTGGGGTTCACGGTAGAAGGCATCATCGAAGCCACAGCTAGCATTACCAGTACGGCATCTGGCGAGATGGAAATTATAGAAAAGATTGGCGAAAGAGAAATCAGCGAGCTTTTGGCGGAACGACAGCAGGCGAAAAAGGCGAAAAATTACCCAAAAGCCGACGAAATCCGCAATTACCTGCGGAAACGGGGGGTAGAGTTGGCCGACAAAGCCGGCGGGGTCACCACTTGGTGGCGAATTTAGCGTTCGTAGGGCACAAACTGCCGTTGGGGGGTCAGCAGGTACAGGCGATTGAGGTTCGGCTTGGGGGTTTCTCCCGGCAGAATTTGGTAGGCTCGCTTGTCGGCCGGCACCGCGAAATACACGATGCGATCGCCCGCCCGTTCGCCGTTGGTGCGAAACAGACCCGTATCGCCGATCGCCTCCGGCACTAGGCGGTAGGTTTGGCCGCGAAAAGTGAGGGTGGGGGGATACTGCAACCCCAGGGCAATTTCTTGGCGCACCGCCGGGGCGGCCAAAAAATTGGCCAGCGATCGCCGCCAGGTTTCCGCCAAATCATTGACCGGAGCGCCGCCGGCTTCGATTTCCCAGAGGGGACGGCCCGCCAACCGGAGCGTTGCCCGCTGCGGGAGGGGTGGAGCCACCTTTGGGTTGGCCGGTTTGGGGGTTAGGGGAAACACCACATCTACCGTCCAGGGTTCCACTGGCGAAAGGCGGCCGGCAATGTCCCGAAACCGTTGGTTCCAAAGCTGGAGGCGATCCGGGGATACCGTTTCCGGGAGGGTAAAACGGCTGCGACCCACCGGTTGCCAAACGGTTTGGGCGATCGCGGGGGGGGCCACCGCGACTACGATAGCGGGAACGCAAAGGGCAGAAACCATGTTGGCGAAACGCATCATTCCTTGTTTGGATGTCACGGCGGGGCGGGTGGTCAAGGGCGTAAATTTTGTGGATTTGCGGGATGCCGGTGACCCGGTGGCTTTGGCGGCAGTGTACAACCAAGCGGGGGCCGACGAATTGGTGTTTTTGGACATCACCGCCACCCACGAAGACCGGGGCATTTTGTTGGACGTGGTGCGGGCCACCGCCGAGCAGGTATTTATTCCCCTGACGGTGGGGGGGGGCATTCGTTCCCTCGAAGACATTCGGCAACTGCTCCATGCCGGCGCCGACAAAGTAAGCCTCAATTCGGCCGCCGTGGCCGATCCCGACCTGATTGCCCGCAGCAGCGATCGCTTTGGCAACCAATGCATTGTGGTGGCGATCGATGCCCGGCGGCGGCAGGACGGCGATGGCTGGGAAGTGTGTACGCGGGGCGGGCGCCACCGAACGGGACTCGACGCGATCGCCTGGGCCCAAACCGCCGTGGGCAAAGGGGCTGGGGAAATTTTGCTCACCAGCATGGACGCCGATGGCACCCAAGCCGGCTACGATTTGGCCTTAACCCAGCAAGTCAGTGCGGCGGTGGAAGTGCCGGTCATTGCTTCCGGTGGCGCTGGCCACCTCGATCACATCGCCGAGGCCTTTACGGTCGGTCAGGCGGCGGCGGCCCTGTTGGCCTCCATGCTGCACTTTGGTCAAGTCACCGTCGGTCAAATCAAGACCCACCTTTTTGCCCAGGGCATTCCGGTACGGCCAAATCGGGAAGCCGCTCCTGAATGATAAAGTAGATAAAAAGCAAGATCCGGGGCGGGGGGCATGTACAGCCTCAAGAATGCGATCGAAGACATCGTGGTCGAAGAAGCCATCCGGCAGTTGACCGCCTGGCCAGACCTGGAGGTGATCGCCCATACCGAGAGCGACCGGGGCAATCTCTTAAGTCAAGTCGCCGTTCGCGCCCTGAACCAGCTCCCACCGCAGTATGCCACCAGCGATCGGGGGTGGTCGTTGTTGCGACGCAAAGCCAGCCACGAAATGGCCCGAGAAATTGCCGAAGCGGTGCGCCAGTCCCTGCAAGCGGAATGGGCCGACCAAACCCATGCCATCGAGGGCCCCCCGAACCTGCCCCACCAAGAAGAATTTGACAATCCCGCCCGCGTCCTCGCCCAAATGCAAGCGTTGCTGGGGGACTCCACCCTGCAATGGCGGGATGTCGCCAGTGCCGTCGAACGCCACTTGGACAACATTCGCTACGGGGGGACCGAGGTTCCCGCCGCCGTCTCCGTCTCCCCCGTTCGCTTTTTGCCCCCTACCCCCTGGAAAGAGCAAAAATGGCGGTGGGAGGGGCCCGAAGACCCCAGCCTGTCCGCCAGTGCCAACGCCGAAGCCAGTGCCGAAGCATTTGCTTCCTACATGTTGCCAGCCGCCTGTTTTTTTACCAATGCCCTGGAACGACCGGTGGCCAATGTGATCCAGAAGCAGTTGCAACACCTGGCCCCAGACCTGGTGAAAAACATCCGCTTGGAAGACATGGTGGCCTACACCCTGAATCGCTTGCCCCCCAAGTATGTGGCCAGCGCTGACAAACTCAACCAAGTGCGGCAGGAAATTACCCAACAGATGGGCACCGATATTTGGCTGTTGGCCACCGAAGCCATCCTGAAAATGCACAAGGCCCCCCGCCGGTTGGTGCGACCGTTGCCCCTAGCCCAATTTGAGGCCGAACGGGAACTGGCGATCGCCGATTTGCGGTTGGTGTTGCAGCGGGACGACATCGACTGGCGCAATGCGGTGCTGCGGGTTCACGAGGCGATCGAGGCGGCCAAGATCGAGGGCAGCGATTGGCGACAACGGTGGCAGATGTTGGGGCACATCTACAAAGAGTTGCAGTTGGAGCCAGGGGATGCCGAACTATCCCTCTATCCCGTGGATCGGGGTGAAGTGTTGGTGATTCAAACCCACTCCCGACACATCTTTGGCAAGCTGGCCGATGGGCCGCGGGATGTCGCCCTGAGCGCCCTGCGGTTCTTCCCAGACCTCACGGCGATCGAACTCTCATCCCCGCTGCTGGGGTTTCGGCTATCCTATTCCCGGGATGAAATGGTTGGTGATGGGGTGTTCACCACCCTGGGTTGGTAACGGGACAGCTCCCACAGCCAGCCGCAGGGGTACTCCTCCCGTACTTGGTTCTCCGGAATCCTGGCATCTGGTGCGCAGATATGGCAGTTGCCTACTTGGTTAGGACAATGCCTGCACCAACTCCACCAGCTTGCGTTTGCGGCTGTGGGTTTTCAACAACTCTTGGCGGTATTTTGTCCAGACGCTGGGGGGCTGCCACGATCGCACCAGGGTCAGCCAGGCGATCGCTTCTTCGTAGAGGGCCGCTTTGCCGGACTGGGCGATCGCTTCGATGCGGGCTTGGGCCGTGGCGAGGGCCCAGTCCGGGTCGTGGTGGGCCAACTGGGTGACGGCTTCCTGCAACGGTAACGGGGTCAAAACCGGCAACCCCTCGATCGCCGCCTTGGCGGCCTCCCACTGGTGGGTGTGCAACAAAACCGCCAACCGGGTGCCCCCATCCCCCTGCTCCCGGATGGCGGCCACCAGGCGATCGTGGTGCTCTGCCTGGACGTGGTCTTTCAAGACACCCCACAACGCCAAATCCGGTTCTTGGTCAAAGGCTTGGAGGTACCGCGGTAACGCCTGTTCCCATTGGTTTTGCGCGGCGTAGCGATCGCCCAACCAGCGGGCTAAGGGGGGATAATCTTGCCGGGACAACCCCTGCTCCGCCAACGCCAGGGCCTCGGCCTCCAAACCCATCGCAGCTAAAGGAGGAGCCAGGGCTAGGGCTTCGGCCGCCGTGTCGAGTTTTTGGGTGGCCACGGCGATCGCCTCTGCGGTTTCGCCGATGCGCACCAACCCCAACACGTAGGGCACCAACTGGCCTTCGGCCTGGGCCAGGTTTACGTATTCCGACCATCGGCCGACCCGCGCCAACACCCGCAACCGCGCCTGCGCCAAGCCATCGGCCCAGGGGGGCACCGTCTCGGCCCAAGCCCCGTTTTCCCCCGCCGTCCCCTGCAACGCCGCTTGGAGAGGTTCGTAGCTCCAGCCCTGGGCCACCGCCGCCCGGGCGATCGGGAATTCCCCCACCAGGTCTGGAGGGAGGGTGGGCTGGGCCATACTCAACACAATTTCTGCCAACACCC
>DMPD01000058.1 GCA_003456125.1 Cyanobacteria bacterium UBA8156
GGGGTGTGGGGGAATGGCGATCGCCTCCACCTTGATGGCGGCCATGTACTTGCTGATGGTGTTTTCGGTGTCGGAACTGTGTGCGGCGCTGCCCCACGCCGGGGGGTTCTACGCCTACACCCGGAGTGCCTTTGGGGCCTTTGCCGGTTATTTTTGCGGGATCGCGGTGTTGTTGGAGTACCTGATCACCACGGCGGCGGGGGTGTATTACTTTGGGGATCTGGCCCATGGCTATGTGCAAGCGGTGCCTACATTTGTGTGGTGGGCCGTGGGGTTGGTGGCGGTGGTGCTGCTGAATCTCCAGGGTACGGAAACCATGCTGAAGGTGACGTTGGGGATTGCCGCCGCGGCGATCGCCCTGGTTTTGCTGTTTGCCTTTGGCGTGTTGAGTACGGGCAAGTTGGACTTTGCGATGTTCGCGACGGCGACCGGGCAGGGCCCGGTGGGGTTGTTGGCGGCGTTGCCCTACGCCATGTGGTGGTTTTTGGCGATCGAGGCGGTGCCGTTGATTTCGGAAGAAGCCAAAGACCCGGCCCGAGACGTGCCCAAAGCCATGACCTGGGGAATGTACACCCTGATGTTTTTGGCGGTGGTGGTGTTGGTGCTCAATACCGCTTTGCCTTTTGGGGTAGAGGAGGGGCAAGCGGTGACGGGGGCAGCGGCGCTGGCGCTGTCGGATCAGCCGTTTGACGACGGCATGCAGTTGGTGTTTGGCACCGAAGGCTTGGGGGCAGGTTTGGCCCTGGTCGCTGGTTTGGTGGGGCAATTGGTGGCTTACCCTATGAATTTGTACGCTTGTTCGCGGGTGTTTTTCGCGTTGTCGCGGGGTGGATATTTGCCCCAGTGGCTTTCGGTGACCAACGAGCAGCGGGTACCGGCCCGGGCTACGTTGACGGCGGCGGTGTTGGCGATGGTGCTGGTGGTGCCGTTTTTGCTCAAGGGCAGCGGCGACGATGCTGTGAGTGTGGGGGATGCCATGGTGACGGTGTCGGTGGCGGCGGCTACGGTGACCTACATTTTGGTGATGGCTAGCTACATTCGCCTGAAGACTGCACGGCCCCACATGCCGCGCCCTTACCGTAGCCCCGTGGGGTTGCCGGGGGCGTTTGTCGGTACCGCGTTGGCGGTGTTGGCGCTCCTGGCGTGTTTTATCGAGGCTAGCTATCGAATTTCGGTGTTGGTGTTTGTAGGGATGATGGTGTTGGCCTCGATTTATTACTTTGCGATCGCCCAAAACCAGTTGGTGGAGGAGTCTCCGGAAGAACAATTTGCCTTGACGGAAGAGGAAGCAGCGGGATGAGCGAAACGGAAAACCCGGTGGGGCCCTTCCGCAGTTGGGTGGGAGCGGCGATCGCCGGGGGCTTGGGTCTGTTCTTTTACGGATTTTTCCAGTTGTTGGCGGGACAATTTGCCGTGGCCAAGGTGTTGCCCAATCCTTTGGCCAATCGGTTGGCCGCTTTGGTGCGATCGGCGTTGTTGGCGGTGGCGGCCGGCGGTACCATGGTGTTTGGCATCATCGCCTTGGGGTTGGTGCTGCTGGGGTTGCAAAAAGTCCTGATGGGCGATCGCCAGAATCCCCAGGCTTGATGTTTTGTGAGGTGAGCCCGTGAGTCGAATTTTGTTGCAGACGACGATTCCTCCGACTGCCGACGATTGGAGCATGGATCGATTTGGGCTGCTGCGGGAGCACCTGACGAGTTTGGGTCACGAGGTAACGGCCCGCGATCGCCACGTCGATGCCAGCGGCAGCGATCCGGTCTTGCGAGAACTCCATCGGGATCGCTTCGATCAGGTGTGGCTGTTTGCGGTGGATGTGGGGGACGGGCTGGCGGCGGCCGATTGTGTCGGGCTGATCCGGTTTCGTCAGGAAGGGGGGGGGCTCCTTACGGCCCGGGACCACCAGGATCTGGGCTCGTCGCTGTGCCGCCTGGCCGGTGTATGCGGGGCGATCGCGGCGGCCCATCATTTCCACAGCGTCAATCCGGAACCCGATCCCACCCGTCATTGCCCCGACGATCGGGACACCCCCACCATTTCCTATCCCAATTACCATTCGGGGTGCAACGGCAATTACCAGCGGATTACGGTACCGGCGCCGATCCATCCCCTGATGCAGCGGGTGGATGGCCAGCCCCTGGCTTTCTTGCCGGCGCACCCCCACGAAGGGGCAGTCCACGCCCCCGACGAGACCGCGCGCGTGATTGCCCAGGGTCGGAGTTTGGTTTCCGGGCGATCGTTCAATCTTGCGGTGGTTTGGGAAGGGCAAGGATTGGGCCGCGCCGTCGCTTCTTCGACGTTTCACCACTTTGCCGATTACAACTGGAATGCCGATGCCGGTTGCCCCAGCTTTGTCACCGAACCCCCCGGTCGCACCATGCAGACGGAGCCGCAGGCCCTAGCCGACACCCTGCGCTTTATGGAAAACCTGGCGGCGTGGCTGCACCCAGCTTAACTACCGGTTCACATCAGGGTTTGGGGATCGATATCCAGGGAAACCCGGACGCGGCGATCGCCCAAAATGTCGACCAAAACCTCGTGGGGCGGGAGGGGGGGAAGGGGTTCCGGCCCCTTTAGGAGGAGGTGTTGCCGGTAGCGGTCGGCCACCCGGTACACCGGAGCGGGGGCTGGCCCCAACACTTCGAGGTGGGGAAATTCCGTGGGCAGGTATTGGGCTAGACGTTCGGCGGCCTGGCTCACTGTTTCCGGTTGGGGGGCACTCAAGCGCAGCAACGCCAAGGCCCCCAGGGGCGGGTATTGCAGGGCTTGGCGGAGGGCAAACTCCGCGGCCGCAAAGTCCAGAAATTGGCGCTGGGCCAGAGCCACGATCGCCGGGTGATCGGGGTTGTAGGTTTGGACGATCGCCCGACCGGGCACATCGCCGCGACCGGCGCGACCCACCACCTGCCACAGGGTTTGCAATGCCCGTTCCGAAGCCCGAAAGTCGGCAAAATGCAGCAGCCCATCGGCGATCGCCACCCCCACCAACGTCACTTGGGGCACATCCAGACCCTTCACCAGCATTTGGGTGCCCACCAAAACATCGATTTCGCCCTCTCGGAAAGCCGTCAACACTTGACGATGGGCATCCTTGCGACCCGTGGTATCGCTGTCAAAGCGCGCCACGCGCCAGCCGGGAAATCGTTCGTGCAATTCCCGTTCCAGCTTTTGGGTACCGCTGCCAAAGTGTTTGAAATAGGGGGAGCCGCAGGCGGGGCACTGTGCCGGCATCGCCGCCCGGTGGTTGCAGTAGTGGCACACCAAATAGGGCGATCGCCCCAGGGGTTCGTGGTAGGACAACGAAATATCGCAGTGGGGGCATTCCACCACAAACCCGCAACTGCGGCAAGCCGCAAACGTGCTGTGACCCCGGCGATGGATAAACAAAATCGCCTGCTCCCCCCGCGCTCGCACTTCCTGCAACGCCGCCACCAGCGATCGCCCCAAAATCCCCCGGTGGCCCGCCTGGAGTTCCAACCGCATATCCACCACCGAAACCGTCGGCAACGGGCGATCGCCAATGCGTTGGGGCAACCGGGCCACGGCCATGGGCTGGGGGACGGTACCCACCAAACCCGCCCGATGCAGCGTTTCCAGGGCCGGGGTCGCCGAACCCAAAACCAGCGGCACCCCCACCAACTGCGATCGCCAACGGGCCACCGTCCGGGCGTGGTAACAGGGGGGATGCTCCTGCTTCAAACTGGGGTCGTGCTCCTCATCCAGCAACACCATCCCCAAATTGGGCAAAGGGGCAAACACCGCCGAGCGGGTACCAATCACCACCCGATCGCCCCCGCCCAGCATTGCTCGCCAGGTATCCAGCCGTTCCCCTTCCGCCAAGCCGCTGTGGTACACCCACACCCGATCGTCGCCAAAGCGGGCCCGGAACCGGTCGGTGAGTTGGGGGGTCAACCCAATTTCCGGCACCAACACCAACGCCGATCGCCCTTGGGCCAACACGGGGGCGATCGCCTGCAAATAAACCTCCGTCTTGCCCGAACCGGTCTCCCCAAACAGCAGCAGTTCTTCCCCTCCCTGCAAAGCCTGGATCTGGGCCAAGGCTTGGGCTTGGGCCGCCGTCAGGGTTTTGGGGGCATCCCGTACCGTTTGGCGATCGCGCCCTTCCAAGCGCCATACCCGCCGCTCTTCCCAGACCACATACCCCAAATGGGCCAACCGGAGCAGGGTATCCCGCGTCGTGCCCTGGGCCCGGCAAAACTTCCCCACAGGGGACTCCCCATCTTGCTCCCACAAAGCCGCCAGCAAAACCTGCAAACGCTCCGACAACGAACCATCGGGCGATCGCACCGCCACCACCCAAGGTTCCGTCTTGGTCTGGCCCCCAAACCCAAGGGTCAGCACCCCCCGTTGTTGCAAATCCCCTAGCCCCGGATCCCCGTGGAGATTGGCCAAACCGCGATCGCCCGCCCGTTGGAGTCTTGCTGCCAAAGCCTGGGCCGCCGGCGGCAAATCCGACGGCAGCGGCACTATGAGTCGCCAGCGCATCTGTTTCCAGTGGAGGGACTGGGGGGGCAGCGCCGCCTTCAGCACCGTCACCAAATCCGTCCGGTAGTAATCCGCCACCCGCTGCAACAGGGCCCAATAGGCCGGCGGAAACAACCCCGCCCCCAGCACCGCCGCCACCGATTAGATCGGAAGAGCGTCGTGTAGGGAAAGAGTG
>DMPD01000260.1 GCA_003456125.1 Cyanobacteria bacterium UBA8156
CCGTTGTAGGGATAGGAATCCAACACCACATCGGCCACGCCATACCAGGCGCGGTGGGCCGCCTCGGTGGGAGCCGCCGGCAACACCCGCAGGCGATCGGGGTCTACCCCCAGGGCTTCGGCTTTTTGGGTGTAGAGGGCCGTCACCGCCTCGCGATCGCCAAACCCTTTGCGCACCAAAACCGCATTGGGCACCCGCTGCAAAATTTGGAGCTGGGCCGCGATCGTGGCATCGTTCAGCTTGCGGGCCGCCGCCACGCTGAGAAACACCACCGCCTCTGGGTCAATAGCCAAAGATTGGCGCAGGGTGGCCGGCGGCACAGGGTCGCAGTCAAACCCACCGCAGGCGATGTGGGCATGGGGCAACCGCAACAACTTTTCCACGTAGAACGGGTCAGCGTCGGGGGGATGGGTCTGCCAATCCCCCAGCCAATAGTGGTCGGCGCTCAGGTAGGGGGCATCAAACCCCAGCCACGACACCGTGAGGGGAGCCGGCCGCGCCAGCCACACCAAGGGATGCAACGGTTGGAGGTTGGCCTCCGTATCGATCAGGACATCCAGGCGATCCCGAGCCATATCTTCCAGAATGCCGGTCACCGTGGGGAGCGCCCCCCGCTCTGGGTAAAATCGATAGGCGGTGCTGTGGCGCTGGTAGTGGGACAAAATGGGGCTCTCCGCGGCGTGACCGTAGGCATAGACGTACAACGTCTCCACCCGCTCCGCCAGCGCCGGCCACAGATCGCGGCAGAGCCAGCCAATGGCATGGGCCCCCAACGACGGTGACAAAAAACCCAAGCGCAGTTTGGTACCCTCTTTTGGCATCGGGGTGATTTTGGGCAGACTGGCCACCAACGGCTGCAATCCCTGGTCCCGATAGGCTTGCCCGATCGCCCGACCGGTGGCGCTGTTGCGGGGGCGATCGTCCCGCAGGTGGGGCAAGGCGTAGACAAAACTTTGATAAAGGATGTCCCAGGGGGCTGCCGGTTGGGTCATGCCGGCTTCAATGCGGGGAATTTGGGCCGCCGCTTCTCCCCCCAATCCCGAATCCATGCACACGCTGGCATATTGGATCGTTGCCCGCAGATCGTCCGGTACTTGCTCGCGGTACCGCTGGGCTGCCGCCCGCCGCCGTGCGTGATCGTGGCGGTGCACCTGCCACAGGTAAACGTTGAAATGCCAATGGGCTAAGCCATGGTGGGGGTCTAGGGTCAACGCCTGGGTCAGGGCCTGCGCCGCTTCGGCATAGCGCTCCTGCTGAACGTACAACTTCCCGAGATTTGCCAAAGCCCCGGCATACCGCGGGTTGAGGGTCAAGGCTTTTTGCAACAGCGCCTCCGCTTCTGGCCAGCGCCCATACCGAATCCACAACACCGCCAGGTTGGCATAGGGTTGGGGCAGCTCTGGCGCCAGGGCGATCGCCTCCTGCAGCAACCGTTCCGCTTCCGCCTGCCGCTCCGTATCCACCCACAAAATCGCCAAATTGATCTTGGGCTTGGCAAAATTCGGGTCGAGGGCGATCGCCCGTTCGTAGGCCGCGATCGCGGCCGGGATTTGGTGGCTGGCCGCCAAGGCGTAGCCCCGCTTGAAATGGAGTTGGGGATCGTCGGGAGCCAACGCCAGACCCCGATCGTAGGCGGCGATCGCCTCCGGCCATTGGTTGAGCTCCCCGTAGGCATTGCCCAACTGCCAAAAATTCGCCGCCGTGGGGTGAGCAGCGACCATCTCCAGAGCTGCCTGCAAAGCCGCTCGATCGTCCGTCATTGCCCCTCCTACCGAAACACCACCGTCTTGTTGCCGTGGCGCAGCACCCGATCCTCCAGAAAGTAGCGCAAGCCCCGGGCCAACACCGTCTTTTCAATATCCTTGCCGTAGCGTACCAAATCGCTCACCGCATCCGAGTGATCGATCCGAATCACATCCTGTTCGATGATGGGCCCGGCGTCCAACTCCGCCGTCACAAAATGGCACGTCGCCCCAATCAGTTTTACCCCCCGGGCATAGGCCTGATGGTAAGGCTTTGCCCCCACAAACGAGGGCAAAAACGAATGGTGAATGTTCAGGATTTTTCCCGGCAGGCGATCGCACAACCAGGGCGGCAAAATCTGCATGTACCGCGCCAGTACCATGCCATCGGCTTGGCATTGGTCAAACTGGGCGGCGATCGCCCGAAAAGCCTCGTCCTTGTTTGGCAGGTCAATCGGCACATGGACAAAGGGAATGCCGTGCCAAGTCACCAAATCCCGGAAGTCTTCATGGTTGGAAATCACCGCCGGGATATCCATCACCAAATCGCCGCTGCGCCACCGCGCCAGCAAATCGTAGAGGCAGTGGCCCAGCTTCGACACCAGCAACACCATGCGTTTGGGCACCGCCGAATCCGTCATTTGCCAAACCATGGCAAACTCTGCGGCAATGGGGGCAAACTTCTCCCGAAAAGTCGGCAAATCGAACGGCAAAGACTCCGCCAAAATTTCCTGCCGCATGAAAAAGCGCCCCGCCTCGCCATCGGCATGGTGATGGGCCTCCACAATCCAACCGCCGCAGCCCGCCACCAACGAACTTACCGCTGCCACAATTCCAATCCGATCCGGACAGGAAAGGGTCAAAATGTACCGACGCTTATCTTCCATAGAGCCTATTTTCGGACGGGCAGCAAGTCAATATATCAGCCCCCTCCCCCAAAGAAGATTTGCTTTTACCGCCAAGCCTGCTACAGTTTACGTAAAGATTTGTGACAAAGCCATGGATCGCAAGCAGCGGATTTTGGAGCACGTGCAGCGCACCAGCGAAGCCAGTATTGAGTACGCCCGGAATACCAATCCGCAGAACCTCCGGAGCGAAGAGCGCAAAGCCCGCATCCTCGAGCACGTCCGGAAAACGGCGGGGTAGGCGCCATCCTGTATGCTGAGTAGCGAAGGGATTTGAGGGACAACGTGCGGGCCGAAATCACCTACCGCCTCAGCGACCCCTACGTCGATGCGGCACAGAAAAACAGCCAACGTCAATTAGCCTTGACTATTGCGGCCGTCAGTCAGGGCAATGAGGGACGGGTACCCCTCAACCTGTGTTTGATTCTGGATCGCAGCGGGTCGATGGGGGGAGAACCCCTCGACAATGTCCGCCAAGCGGCCTGCCGGCTCGTAGATGCCCTCGATTGCCGCGATCGCCTGAGCGTGATTGCCTTCGATCACCGACCGACGGTCGTGGTTCCGAATCAAACCGTCGAGCGACCGGAGTCCATCAAAGAGCAGATTCAGGGGTTGCGGGCGGCCGGCGGCACCTGCATTGACGAAGGGCTGCGGCTGGGTCTGGAGGAATGGGCCAAGGGCAAACACCAAACCATTGGCCAAGTATTTTTGCTCACCGATGGCGAGAACGAGCACGGCAGCAACGAGCGCTGTTTGAAGTTTGCCCAATTGGCAGCGGAATACAACGTCACGTTGCACACCCTGGGTTTCGGTGATGCTTGGAACCAAGACGTATTGGAAAAAATTGCCGATGCCGGGGGGGGCACCATGGTGCACATTCAATACCCCGATCAGGCTGCCGAAGAATTTCAGTGGTTGTTGCGGCGGGTTCAGAGTGTTGGGCTGACCGATGCCCACCTCGAACTGCAGATGGCCCCCAATGCCCGTCTGGCGGAATTCAAACCCATTGCCCAGGTAGCCCCCGACACCATCGAACTGGTCACCCAAACCGAAGGCAACCGGGTACGGGCCCGCCTGGGGGATTTGATGGTGGGGGTAGAGCGCGCAGTGTTGGTAAACTTTTACATTGATGCCACGTCCAGCCGGGTACTGCCGGGCAGCACCCCCGATCGCCAGGTAGTGGGCACGGTGCAGGTAACCTACACCGATCCGCAGCGGCCGGGGGCCACCCTTGCTTCCGAAGGCTTGGCGGTTGAGATCCAGGCGATCGCCGAGCACCGTCCCCAAATGGACGAGGAGGTGCAAGGGCGGGTATTGGCTTTGGCCAAGTATCGGCAGACGCAACTGGCCGAGGCCAAGTTGCAGCAGGGGGATAGTGCCGGAGCGGCCACGCTTTTGCAAACCGCCGCCAAGACCGCTTTGCAAATGGGGGACACCAATGCCGCCACCGTTTTGCAGAGCAGTGCCACCCGGTTGCAGACGGGCACCGTCCTCAGCGATGCCGAGCGGAAACAAACCCGCATTGCTTCCAAAACCGTTCTCCGCAGCGAATAGTCTTTTTGCCCACCGCTATCTTGCCCAAAGCCATGATTGTTTGTCCCAATTGTGCCCATGTCAACCCCGCGGGGGCCCTCACCTGCGAGGCTTGTTTTTCGCCGTTGCCGCAAATTTTGCACACGAATTGTCCCAGTTGCGGGGCCGAGGTACAGCCGGGGGCCCGATTCTGCGGCAGTTGTGGGTTTGACCTCCAGCAGGAAAGCCAACCCGTGCAGGTCAGTACCGAAGCCGCCACCCCGGAGCCGAGCGAAGAGGTGCCCGAGCCGGTAGCGACCCCCCTCCCCGACGACGAAACCGATCTGCGATCGCGGGCACCGGCCCGCACCCAACTGCAACAAATTTCGGCCTGCCTGATCCACGTGCAAACCGAGACCCGCATCGAACTGCCCACCAGCGTGCAGGTGATCCACATCGGCAAGCCCAACAACCTCATTCCGCCGGATATCGATGTTTCGGGTTTCCCCGATTCCGACATTGTGTCGCGGGTGCACGGCGATATTCGCTACGAAGGGGATGCCTTTTATTTTGAGGATACCGGCAGTTCCAACGGTACCTACATCAACAACGTACCGCTGCCCCCCGGCAACCGCCACCGGCTGCGGGCGGGCGATCGCATTGCGCTGGGCAAAGGGGACAAGGTGAGTTTTGTGTTCAAGATGGGTTGATTGGGGACGGGGCGATCGCGCGGGCCGGCCGATTTCCTTTAGAATTGAGGGCGGGAGCCGTTCCCACTTTACCCGCAACTTCCCAAGGCGAGTCACCCCATGACATCGAAAAAGGTTCTGGTTATCGACGACAGCATCATGATTCGCAAGATGGTGAAGAGCATCTTGGCGGGTAAGTTCGAGGTGTTGGAAGCCAACGATGGCAAGACCGGTTTGGAGGTAGCTCGGCGTTCCAGCCCCGACCTTATTTTGCTCGATTTCGTGATGCCGAAGTACAACGGCTACCAGACCTTGCAGGCGATGCGCCGGTTCGACAACCTGCGGGATACGCCGGTGATCATGATTTCGGGCTTGAAGGAGCAGGTGGCCGAGCACGTACCGGAGCCGTTTGTGGGGTTTGAATTCCTTGAAAAACCCTTTGAATCGGAAGTGTTGATCGAACGCATCAACAACCTCCTGCATTTGGACGAGGCGGCCGTGGAAACGGCTCCTGTCCCCAGCAACGGGGTGACCACCGCCCCTGCGCCCGTCACCGCCGTGGTTGGAGATGGCAAAGTCATCGACAAAATTTCGGCCATGGAAAACCTGTTGATTCAGGGCATCGAAAACCTGATTCAGCGGGAGGTGGCCATGAAGGTCAACGAACTGCTCGAACTTTCCCGGCAGCAGGACGCCAAAATTGCCTCCCTGGAAAAGCAGCTCGCCCACCTGTCCGAAAACCAAAACAAGTACCTCAGCTTTTTGGTGCAAGGCATGAAGGCGCTGCAAACCCGCTTGGGGGCCACCAAACCCTAGTTTTGCTTAGCTTTTCGTGGCATCATCACCCAAATTCGGGCCATAAATGCGCCAAACGTAGCCGGCTAGGGTATTGGCGACGGTGTGGGCCACCACGGCCGGCACCAGCGAGCCGGTGATCAGGGTGATCGCCCCAAACCCAAAGCCCACCACGATCGCCCAGAGGGAATAGGGCCAGTGCCGTGGCTCCGCCCAGTGCAACAGACCAAACACACTGCTGCTGAGGATCAGGGCGATCGCCCCCGAACCCAATCCCGGCAGCGCCACCCCCCGAAACAAAAATTCTTCGCTGAGGCCCGGCAAGACTCCCAGCCAAATGGTGTCCCCTGGCCGCAACGGGGTGATCACCAACGCCAAATAGCTGTTGGCGGCCCGCCGGTAGGTGGGCCAGGTGCCGTACAAACCCGCACTCGCCAGGGCGATCGCCAGGCCCAGGGCGACCCCTTCCGCCACCAACCCCAGGGAGAACCGCCAAGGCATCGGTGATACTTTTAGCAAACTCACCCAGATGCCACCAACGGTTAGGAGGGCCAAGGCCGTCAGCACAATCGCCGTCAGTACCTGCCTACGGGTCAGTTGCGGGGGAGTTTCGGCCATGGGAATTCGATTCTGCTTGGCTTTCTCTTTTGATCGAAATCTGGCGATCGAAATCTGGTAGCAGATTTCTAGTAACCGATTTCTGGTAATCGAACTCTGAAAATCGAACTCTGAAAATCGAACTCTGAAAACGGAGAGAGTGGGATTCGAACCCACGGTGAGTTGCCCCACACAGCATTTCCAGTGCTGCGCCTTCGACCACTCGGCCATCTCTCCAGTTTGGCACCTCTTCAATTTAGATGCAGTTAAATAGCATAGCAATCTTGGCGACGATTGTCACACAAAATTTTGGGCCCTTGGGGATGGTACACTACCTCCAGTCCTCCAACCCGGCTGACTCGTGAAACCCTTTGCGATTTCTCCTGATACCCCTATTCTGCCCTTGAATACCGAAGAGGCGATCGCCGCCATTGGTCTGGTGGCCGCTGTCTGTGACCACGAGGGGGATATCCACGAAGCCGAAGCGCAGGCGGAAGTGATGCTCTCGACGGAGTATTTTGCCGGCTACAGCGAAGATGAATTGATGCAGATGGTCGACCGTCTGGCGGGGATTTCCGAAGAAAAGGGGGTGGACACCCTCTACGCCAGCGCGATCGCCGCTTTGCAGGAAGAAACGCCCCGTGAAATAGCCTTTACCATGGCGATCGCCGTGATTCAGGCCAACGGTCAAATTACCCCCGAAGAGGAGGATTTTTTTCATGCGCTGAAGGAAGCGCTGGACATTTCCGATGACCGGGCGGATGCGATCCTGGACAGCATTTTGGAAAGCCTCGCCCTGGTTGACGATCCAGGCTGGATTGAGGAAGTTGCGACCGGAGAAGAAGGTTGAAGGAATTGCCTCCCCTGCTCCAGGCCTTTGCGCAAGGAGAGGTCTGGGAACAAGGTCAGTCGATCGTGCAAGATGCCCTGTTGCAAACCCACATTTCCTATGTGGTGTTGGCGGGGGACTGGGCCTACAAACTCAAGAAGCCGGTGAATTTTGGCTTTTTGGATTTTTCAACGTTGGTCCAACGGCAGCACTTTTGCTATGAGGAGCTGCGGTTAAACCGGCGGCTGGCAGCGGATTTGTATGTAGGGGTGGTGCCCATTTTTCAAGTGGGCGATCGCTACGTTTTGGGAAATGCCATGGGGGAAAATCCCAATGAGCCGGTGGAATACGCGGTGAAGATGCACCGTTTTCGCCAAGAAGATTTGTTGTTGGCCTGGTTTGAGGCGGGGCAAATCACGGAGACCCACTTGGTGGAAATCGCCGATCGGTTGGCGGAATTTCACCGAACGGCGACCACGGACGATCGCATTGCCCAGTTTGGGACGGCGGCGGCATTGCAGGCGGTGGCCAACGACAATTACCAGGCGACGGAACGGTATGTGGGTCGGGCCCAAACCGCTGAGCAGTGGGCGGCCACCAAAACCGCGACCGATCAAGTTTTTGCCGAGCAGACCGAACGGTTTGGCACACGGGTGCAGCAGGGCAAAATCCGGGAGTGCCACGGCGATGCCCACCTCAAGAACATTTGCTGGTTCGGGGGCAAAATCCAAATTTTTGATTGCATCGAATTCAACGAGCCGTTCCGGTTTAGCGATGTGTTGTACGATGCGGCCTTTTTGGCAATGGATTTGGACTTTCGAGGGCGGCCAGATTTCGCCAATATCTTCCTGAATCGGTATTTGGCGGTTACCGGCGATTACGAAGGCGTGCCGTTGCTGCCCTTGTTTTTGAGCATGCGGGCCTACGTGCGGGCGAAGGTCACGTCGTTTCTGTTGGACGATCCGGCGATCGATGGGGAGACCCAAGCTCAAGCCAAAGAGGAGGCGGCGGTCTACTACCGGCTGGCGGCGGCCTACTTGCAGCCTCGGCCCCCCCGGGTGTATGCGATGGTGGGGTTGTCGGGGGCGGGCAAATCCACCCTGTCCCAGGCCCTCGCTGCGAAAACCGGAGCGATTTGGTTGCGCTCGGATGTGATTCGCAAGCATTTGGCGGGGCTACCGCTGCTGGCCCGGGGTGAGGACGATCTCTATACGCCGGAAATGACAGCCCGTACCTACCAACGCCTGACGGAGTTGGCCCAGGAACTGACTCGAGGGGGCTGGTCGGTGGTGCTGGATGCGAAGTACGACCGGGTACACCTGCGCCAGGCTTTGACCGAGGCGGGCCTCCCCGTGACGTTTCTCCATTGCCAAGCGCCGCCGGAGATGTTGGCTCAGCGGTTGTGGGCCCGGGCGATCGCCGGTACCGATGTAGCGGATGCGACGGTGGATTTGCTGGCAGCCCAGCAGGCGGCGTTTGAACCGTTTGCCCTGTCGGAAACCGCTCCCTACCGGGTGGTAGACACGACCCAACCGGTTACGGAGCTTTTGACCCAGGTTCTGGGCTAGTGGGGGTTTGGGGGTGGAGCTGGCTGAGCTGCGGGGCGGGCAACCCGGGATTGTTGGCACACAGCACCACGCCGGAATCCAGATTTTGCAAACAGCCGGTGGCCAAGCCTCGGTCGGCCACCGGCTGCCAATTGGCGGGGGGGGTATCGGCGGACAGGAGGGGATCGGTAGTCAGCCCTACCATGGCCTGCAGTACGTCCTCCAGGTTTTGGCCGGTGACCGGTCTGGAAACCGGCCCTTGAACCAGCAGCAACACGCCCACCAAAATGGCGGTGGTGCTTAGTTTCATGCCAGTGGCGCTCATAGCGACCTCCTCTTCTCCCAAATGGGGTTAAACGTTGGGTGGGGACATCTGGTTCCTTGTTTCCAAAGTAGTTTCCAGAGTGGTTCCTAAGTTAGGACGCTTAGGATAGGGAGTTGCTCCGGTTACGGACTACCACCAAAGGATTCATCCGGTCGGGGGAACTGTCTGCATTGTAGGAGACGACTTCTGAAGAAAGGGCGATCGCGATCGCCTCTACCATGAACGATCGTAAAGCGTTGGTTAAGGAAAGCCAATGGGCAAACCGGTAGGAACCGGTGTCGTCATCGCGGCGGGGGCTGACCGGGGACGGCAATGGTTAGCGGGAATGCCGGCAAAAATACCGGCTTTTGTCAGCATTGTGGGGTTCACGGAGACGGGTCTGGTACCGGGGATTTCGGCGGCGGGGGCGACACCGGCCGCCCGACGCACGACGGCGATCGCCGATGCGGAGGTATTGGTGTGGGGAGAATCGCGCCATTTTCCGCTACCGCCTTTGGTGGCGGGGGTGTCACCGGTGTGGATCACGCGGGCGATCGGCCAACGGTTGGGCTGGCCCATCCATGTGTGGAATAGCGGTTTGCCCCAACGCCCGACGGTACCCCATCTGGATGTGGGGGGGCAGCCCGCCCGCTGTGTGTCGACCGGGATGGCTTTGCCCCGATCCCTGGTGCAACGGTTGTGGCAGGGGGGGGGGGGGGGGGGGGGATGGTTGGGGGGCCCGCCCCCCCTGGTGGGGGGCAACCGGCCTTTGGGTTTTTTCTCTGGGGGGGGGGGGGGGGAATTTTTTTTTTG
>DMPD01000272.1 GCA_003456125.1 Cyanobacteria bacterium UBA8156
AAAAAGGCCGCCCCCAAGGCCTCACTGTCCCAAATTCGACCGTTGATTTCCGGATAAAACCCCGGCCCCGGTGCCCCGATCCCCCGCTTAAAGGCCGCAAAACAATGGGGAGACTCTGCCAAATCCCGATCCAAAACCCCCTGTCCCACCACCGGGCGATCGCCCACCCAAATCAAGCTGGGGATCACCGGTGGCCCCACCGGCACACTCAACCCTGGCAACCGCACCGTTTCGCAGGTACCATCTGCCAACCGCCGGGCCACCACGGTATTGCTGGTGCCAAAGTCGATCGCGTATTCCATTTCCCCGCGTTAGCCCCGACGGCGGGGAGTCGTGCGGGCCGAAATGTCAAACTCTAGGGCCGCCGCCATCCCAAACAACGAAAACGCCAACACCCAAAACCATTCAATCCAACTGCCCGTCGCGTACTCCGGCGATTTGATGGCAAAGTTGAACCCCAAGTCGCCGATGAACATGGCAATCCCGGCCCCCGCCAGCAACCGCCAAGACTGCGCCGCTTTCCCCCCGGAAAAGGCCATCAGCAAAATGGTCGCCACAATCAACATCCACACATCCACCAGGGCATAGACCGCGCTCATCGCCAAGCGCAGCAAATCCAGCTCGGCGCCGCTGGTGTCGCTGCCCGGAAACAACGTCACGATCGCCCCGATCGCCAAACCCACCAGCGACACCGAAACCACCAGCAACCATTGCACCAAAGTCAAATTTAACCGCCGACCCATTACCGACATGGCCATCCCCCAGGCCAAAAACAAATAACCCGTCACAAATGTCCAATCCGCCACCGTGGGGAACGGGATGTCATCGGTAAAAATGTCGAAATAGCCAAAAATCAGGTTGCTTACCCCCCAGCAAATCGACCCAATCGCCAAACCCAGCCATACACTGCGGCCGCTGAAAATTTTGGGACTGCTCCAATTGCGCAGACACAGCCCCGCTGCCAAGGCGATCGCCACCGACTGCAACAGATAGGTACCGTAGCGAAACCACAGGGGGCGCGCCCACTCACCGCCAATTTTTTCTGGGATGCCGGCAAACAAATAAAACAGCAAGGCAAAAACCGCGCAACCAATGCAAGACAAGGTCGCGATGGCTGTAGGAGAACTCGCAGTGGTCGATTTTGCTTTGGTCATATTCGCCTTGGTCATAACGTTGGATTTCGCCTTTGCGCCAAACGAACCTCCCAGCTGACCTGAGCAATTTGCGCTCGCAGCTCCCGGTCAGGGTGTGCCCCTAGTGTATACCCCGATCAGCTCTGCAACCACAACTTGCCCTTAGGCGTACTGCGCAACCACTCCAAAAACTTACCCTTGTCCCCCTGCAATTCTTCCAATGCGTCCATCGCCGTTTCGACAAAACTCGTATTGCCGAAGTACGACGTACCAACCCGATGCAGTTCGCCCAACAAAAACTGGAGCTTGCCGTCATCCCAAGCCGGTACCTGCATCGTGTCCAAGGGGTCTTGGGTCAACACCGCCATCAACGCCTCGGCATTCTCTCCCTGTTGAAAGCGCCCCCGCTGAAAAATTCCCAACAGCTCTTGACGAAAAGCGTTGCTTTGCCGTGATCCAAAAAAGTCTTCTACTTCTTGAGCCACCGTCTGCAAAAACAACAGGCACCCTTGCACCCGGAGCCGATCGCCCGTTTGGGTAGGCGTCTGCTCCACCTGCCAATTTTCGAGCTTTACCCGTCCCCACACACTATAACGATGGGGCTCTTCCAGCAAAACACAGGCTTTGCCCTTGTTGTCGGTCAGATCGCGCCAGAGGGACATCGCTTCTTCCCGATTGTCCCCAAACACGTCCAGTAGCCGAAAGGTCTGTCCCTGGTAGCGCAAAATCGGGAGCTGCTGGTCGCGATTGAGTGGGTTCTGCACGTTGACGATCTCTACGTCTTGGCGCTTCAAGACGAACATAGGCAGTTTCCTTCAGTGTTCCAATCCTACTGCACGATGGTGCCTTTGTTGCCCCCGAGCTCTCCCCGAACTTTGGGGCAGGGCCCCAGCGATCGCCCATCCAAGCAAGGTTGCTGCCAAGCATCTTCCTCGGTCAAAGGCGGCGGCACCCGCCCAAACACCATTTCGCAACTCAAATCCGTGAAATTCGGGGTCATGGTCAAAGGAATCCCCAACTCTTCCGCAAAAAACTGCTGGGTCGGCATCTTGCAGAGATTGACACAGGCACCCACGCAGCCACTGGCCTCCAGGTAACGGCAGCGCTCAATTTTGACCCCCCGCTGCTCGGTGGTTTCTCCCCAGGGCAGCGCCACCCGGGTGAGGGGCCCCACCAACCACGGAAACAACACTGTGGCAAACCAAGCATTGGTTTCGCAAACCCACCGCGTTGGTCGCACGCGGGTGCGCACCAACCACCGCAACGGGGCCGGCACCAGCGATCGCAATACCTGGCCCACGATCGCCTGCTGTTGGGCCGCCGTCCGTCCCTGCTGCAACTGCCGGGACACGGCCACAAACCCTTCATAGCCTCGACTGCTCATGACCACCCCACCCACCCGCGCCATTTGGCGGGTAAATAAGGCGATCGCCCAGCGTGCTCCCCAACCGTCGGTGTACTCCGTCGCTGTAGGGTTTGTCCTCGACTCTTTCAGCAACATCCGCCGTCCCCTTTCCGGCACCTTTCCTTTAACTAAGCAATTTTACTAAGCAGAACTCGCTCACCCCTGGAGGCAAGCGAGTTCCCAATGCTTG
>DMPD01000107.1 GCA_003456125.1 Cyanobacteria bacterium UBA8156
ATGAACGGGTTTAACGTGAATCCAACCGGGAAGGGTACGTTTGGGTTTAGCCATTTTGCGGAAACGTGGAACGGGCGGATGGCCATGCTGGGACTGGTGGCGGGCTTTGCGACGGAAGTGGCGACCGGGAAGGGAATTTTGGCTCAGGTCGGCATTACTTCAACGGGGGGCGGGCTGTTGACGGCGCTGTTTTTGACGGGGTTCACGGTGGCCGCCATGGTGGGCTATTACGCTGTGGGCATGGCGATCGCCCCCAATCCGGAGTCCCAGGATTCCTAAGGCGCTGTGGGTAGCGAGCGGCAAGCTCCCCACCACGACCCGCTCGCTACGGATTCCAATCCCTGGGGGTGTTCATCGGATTGTTAACGGTTTCAGGACGGGGGCATCCGACCACGCGATCGCCCGGCGGGCAATTTCGGTGCCTTCGGTGAACAAGTATTCCAGGAAGGTGAGGGCCACAATCGAGGGGTGTTTGTCCTTGAGGGTCACCACATACCACTGATTGTCAATGGGAAACCCCTCCACATCCAAAATCGCAAACTGATGGGTTTCGCCGTCGAGGGCCAGGGTGTGGCGGGACAGCACCGAGATGCCCAGACCACCGGCGATCGCCTGTTTGATGGTTTCATTGCCGGAGAGTTCCATTTTGACCTGGAGGGTAATCCCGGCCCGATCGAAGAGTTTTTGCACCGAGCGGCGGGTACCGGAGCCGCTTTCGCGCATGATGAACGATTCGTTCGCCAATTGGCTGAGGGGAATCCGGGTTTGGCCGGCCAGGGAATGTTCCCGCGGGGCCAACACAATCAGGGGGTTTTCGAGGAAGGGACGGGCATCCAATTCCGGGATGGGGGGCACCTGACTCATGATGTACAGGTCATCCCGATTTTCGGCCATTCGCAATTCAATCTGATCGTGGTTGGTGACCTCCAGGAAAATTTCAATGCCGGGGTAACGGTGGCAAAAGGGCCCCAACAACCGGGGCACAATGTACTTGGCGGTGGTCACCACAGCCAAACTGAGGCGCCCTTGCTTCAATCCCTTGAGGTCGGCCACGGTCATATCAAACCGATTCAGGTGTGCAAAAATATCCTGACAGGTGGCATACAGCTGCCGGCCCGCTTCCGTAAGGTAGAGTTTTTTGCCGATTTGCTCGAATAGGGGCAGCCCCACCAACTTGGTCAGCTGCTTGATTTGCATCGACACGGTGGGCTGGGTCAGGTACAGTTCTTCCGCCGCGCGGGTGAAACTGCTGTGACGGGCCGCCACTTCAAATACCTTGAGCTGGTGCAGGGTGACTTGCCGCACGATCGCCAAACGATAGGTTTTCTGCCCTTAACTATAGCTCTTTTCTTTGGACTTCTCTATAGTTCGTCTCGATTTATGCACGCCAACCGCCGTTTATCCCACGGCAACGCCAAGATTGTCGAGCATCGGGATTTTACGGTGGGTGGGGCAGACGTTGGGTGACTTGGGCGACAGCCCGATCGATTTGGGCGTAGAGGTGGGGCAGGTCTTGGCAATTGTCCAATACGAGATCGGCTTGCTGGGCTTTGGTGGCGAGGGGCCATTGGGCGGCCAGACGGGCTTCGATGTGGGCGGGAGACCAGCCGTGTCTTTGGGCGGCCCGTTGCCGTTGTTGGGCGGGCGTACAAAACACCACCCACACTTCGTTGATCAGGTCTACCATGTGGGCTTCCCAGAGCAGGGGCACATCCAAGATCCCCAGGGGTTCCGCACTACCAACCGCGGATTGGAGGCGATCGCGCACGTAGGGGTGCAACAGAGTTTCGAGCCAGTGCCGTTCGGCGGCATCAGCAAACACAATTTCGGCGATCGCCCCCCGGTTCAGGGTACCGTCTGGGTTTCGCACCGATGGGCCGTAGCGCTCCTGTACTTGGGCGGTGTGCAGGGCCAGACCCTCGGCCGCTAGGCGATCGGCATCCCACACCGGCAGACCGTGGCGATCGCGCAGGTAGCGGGCCGCAGTGCTCTTGCCGGAGGCGAGCCCCCCGGTCAACCCCACGGTGTAGGCCAGGTTAGGACTCCCGGTAGGCTTTGCGGATCAGGCGATCGCCCGCGAAGGTAGCATTGACGGTGAAGTTGCCTTGGCTCCAGCTCACGACCACCGGCTGCTTTTGGATATTCGTGGTTTCCCTTGGCGGTTGGGCTTTGGGGTTGGCAAAATCCGCCAGGGGACGCACCGGCGTTGGGGCGACCATTGGTTTGCCTTCGCCCCCCAAGATGCTGGTGACTTGGCGGTAACCCATGCCTTGGGAGAGGCACAGGTAGTTGGTTTTGTTGACACCGGGCAAAAACGCACAGCGGTAGCGTTGGCTACTCAGCGTGGTGTCGTGGTTGCCAGCGGGCAGACGGGATAGGCTGATGGGAGCCATGGAAATGGCGTTGATGCCGCTCAAGACCACCAGGGCCACCACGAAAAACACCGCCAAATCTTCGATGAGGGCTTTGACGTAATTGCGCCGGTGCCGCCGCCGCTGGGATTCCCAGAGTTGGTGATAGCGCTCCGCCCACGGAAACGTATCGATCCAATCCAGGGTTTCGCCGAATTTTGCTTGGAGAAAAACGCCGGTTTGCACGAGAGCGCCTTTGGGGTCGCGCACCGCACGGGTACCGAGGCGGCCGGCCTGCTGCCAGGTTTCGGGGGTGGTCAGCCAATGGCGGGCGCGGGCCACCAGGGCACTGCCGGGATAGGTGCCCCGCCGCCGGACGGTTTGGCCCCGCCGTTCCGGTCGGGCGATCGCCGCCACCGGGGCTTCGTAGGTGACCGCAAACCCTTGCTGCCACAGAACGGTAACTTCATCGGGGGCCAAAAATTCCAGTTCGATCTGCCGTACCCCCACCAACGGCAACCGGCTCAAAAATTCTTGCAAGGCCTCGGCAATGACCTCCAACTGGGCAGCCGTGGCCTCCTCGAGGGCATAGACCGTCAACGACAGGGTTTGGCGATCGAATTGAAACCGGGTGCGTTCCGGGGCGATCGCCTCCAGCCGATCGGTTAGAAAGCCGACGGCGATTTGACGGAGTTTCTGCCGTGCCGCTTCCTCTTGAAGATTGAGCTTCACCGTCTTCATGGTCGTGGATTCCTTATCCTGGGCGCCAGCATATAATACCCACGACGCTTCAAAAGTTACGCAGGATGTTTGCCGCTGAGCTACGGTTGATGCTGCGGGCCCGCTACCCGGTGTTGGGGTTGTCGGCCCTCGAAGAGGAACGGGCCGAACAGGCCGTCACCGCCGTGGCCAAGGATTTGGGGCGCGCCGTGTACCTCTGGGATTTTGTCGAAGGCTATCAAGCCAATCCCACCGACAGCGGTTTTGCCAAACGCAATCCGCTCCAGGCGTTGGAATTTGTGGAAAAAATTCCCCAGGGGGCGGTGTTCATCCTCCGGGATTTCGATCGCTTTTGGGAAGACTTGGCGGTGGCCCGCAAACTCAAGAATTTGTACCGCCGGTTGCAGGGGGAACCCCAAAACCTGATTGTGTTGGGCCCGGATATCCAAGTCCCGACCAACCTCCGGGAAATGGTCTCGCTGTTTCCGTTCCCTTTGCCCACGGCCGCGGAAATCCGGCAGGAGGTGGGCCGGCTGGCGCCCAATTTGCCGGCGGCTTTGCAGGCGGAGCTGACGCGGGCTGCCCAAGGCTTGTCGTTGGATCGCGTGCGGCGGGTGATGGCCCGGGGCTTGGCAGAACGCGGGGAACTCAACGTCGAGGATATCGAAGCCCTGCTGGCGGAAAAACGGGAAACCCTCCGCCAAACCCAAATTTTGGATTTCTTTCCCGCCACAACGGAATGGAACGACATTGGCGGCCTGGACAACCTCAAGGAATGGTTGTTGCGGCGGGGGCAGGCTTTTGCCGACAGTGCCCGGCGCTACGGCTTGCCCTATCCCAAGGGGCTGTTGTTGGCGGGGATTCAGGGTACGGGCAAATCCCTCACGGCCAAGGCGATCGCCCACCGCTGGCACCTGCCCCTGTTGCGGCTGGATGCGGGGCGGTTGTTTGGCGGTCTGGTGGGCGAAAGCGAAGGCCGCACCCGACAGGCGATTCAATTGGCGGAGGCCCTGGCTCCTTGTGTGTTGTGGATTGACGAAATCGACAAAGCGTTTGCCGGAGCCCGGGGGCAAGGCGATGGGGGCACCAGCGCCCGTGTGCTGGCCACCCTCTTGACCTGGATGGCGGAAAAAACCTCGCCGGTGTTTGTGGTGGCGACCGCCAACGATGTCCAGCAATTGCCGCCGGAATTGTTGCGGAAAGGACGGTTTGACGAAATCTTTTTTGTGGGGCTGCCCGATCGCCGCGATCGCGCCCAGATTTTTCAGGTGCACCTCACCAAGTACCGCCCCCAGTCCTGGCAGACCTACGACATAGAACGCTTGGCGGCGGAAACCCCCGACTTTTCGGGGGCCGAAATTGAACAGGCGATCGTCGAAGCCATGCACTTCGGCTTCAGCCAAAACCGCGACTTTACCAGCGAAGATATCCTATTGGCCGCCAGTGAGGTAGTGCCCCTCGCCAAGACGGCCCAAGCGGAAATCGAACGGTTGCAGGCCTGGGCCGCGGCCGGGAAAGCCCGGATGGCGGCTCGCTCCACCTTGCCCTTTGGCGATCGCTAACCCCCACCCGATTTGGTTTTGTCTTTGGTTTTGTCTTTTTTGTCTTTGGTGGATTTGTCTTTGGTGAACTTGTCTTTCGGTGAATTTGTCTTTCGGTGAACCGGAGAGAGGAGACTACGCTACACCTTCGATCCGATCTTCCAACTCCTGATACAACTCCCGCAGGCGATCGAGGTTTTCGGCACTGGTTTCCCAGTAGCCCCGCCCGTTCACCTCCAGCAAGGTTCCCACCATCTTCCGGAAAGAGTTCGGATTCAGGTTTTTGAGGCGATCGCACATGGCCTGGTCTTTGACATACACTTCGTTCACGTCTTCGTAAACCCAGTTGTCTACCGCCCCAGCCGTGGCCGACCAGCCCATGGTGTTCACCAACCGTTTTGAGATTTCGCGCACCCCTTCGTAACCGCTGTTCAGCATCCCTTCGTACCATTTTGGATTCAGGAGTTTGGTGCGGGTGTCGAGACGCACGGTCTCGCTGGTGGTACGCACCTGGGCGTTGGCGGTGGTGGTGTCCGCCATGTAGGCCGTTGGTTGCTTTCCATCTTGCCGCAACCCCGCAATCACTTTGGTGGGATCGGAATCAAAGTAGTGGGAAACATCCGTCAAACTGATTTCCGAAGAATCCAGATTCTGGAAGGTGACATCCACTTTCTTGAGGGTGGATTCGTACAGTGCCCGCTGTTGGGTGTTGGTGAACTCGGCGCTGAAGGCAAAGGATTTGCGCGATAGGTACATCTGTTGCAAATCCTCTTCGCTCTCCCAGGTGCTGTTCTCGACGGCCAGGTTCACGTTGGCCGAATAGGAACCGGCGGCATTGCCAAACACCCGCGTGGCCGCTTGCCGTACGGTCAACCCCAATTCCTCAGCCTGTTGCAGAGCGTGTTTGCGAATGTAGTTCTGCTCCAGGGGCTCCTCGGCTTCCGCCGCCAACTTCACCGCCCGATCGATCAAATCCATCTGGTTCACAAACAAATCCCGGAAGACCCCCGAACAGTTCACCACCACATCAATACGGGGCCGCCCCAATTCTTCGAGGGGAATCAATTCCAGTTTGTTCACCCGTCCCAACGAATCGGTTTTGGGCCGCACCCCTAACATGCTCAAGACTTGGGCCAAAGATTCGCCATAGGTTTTGATGTTGTCGGTGCCCCACAGCACGACGGAAATGGTTTCGGGATAAACCCCGCCGTTTTCGGCTTTCTGCCGGGCCAACAGGCGATCGACCACCACCTGGGCCGCTTGCACCGCCGCGCTGGTGGGAATTGAATTGGGATCGAGGGCGTGCATGTTCTTGCCGGTGGGCAACACCAACGGGTTGCGGATGGGATCGCCCCCCGGACTCGGCTCGATGTAGTTCCCCTCCAAAGCTTGAATCAAGCCCCCCAATTCGTTGTCGGCCACAATCTGCTTCAGGCAAAATTCCAAAAACCCAAACAACGGTTTCAAGTCTTCGGCGTTGACGTTGGCATAGCCCGCGCTTTGCAAAGCCGCCAACCACGGCTCTTTCTTGCCCATGTTGAAGAAGTTCAGCACCGCCAGCCGGGAAACGCGATCGCCCGCTTCGGCGGTGGCCTCCACCAAGGCGTGCACTCCCTGCCGCGCCGCCGCCCGCAGGTTGGCCAGCAGGTCTACATCCGCCAAAATCCCCCGATCGCTGTTTTGGTAGATTTCCTCAATCTCCCGGCCCACGCTCTCCGCCAAAATCCGCAACAAGGATTTGAGTCCGTCTTCGGCGCGATCGAAGCTGGCGATGCTGGTCAGCACATCGGTGACATCCCCGATTTTGGGCGCGTCTCCGACCACGTGCAAGCCACAGGGCAGCACCCGCGCTTCGATTTCCATCAATTTGCTGTACACCAACCCAATGACGTTGTCCCGCTCTTCGAGGGTCATGTCTTTGGCATCTTGCTCCGGCAGGGGCACATCCTTATCCAAGTTGGTGAGGCGCACCTTATCGGCGATCGCGTTGGCAATGCCGATGCCCCGTCCCCCCAACCGCAGTTCCTTGTAGGAGGCAATGAGTTCACTCAGTTCCTGCAACCCCCGACTGAGTCCGGCGTTTTCGGGGGCCGGCGTGAGGTAGGTGATGGTGGTGGCATAGCCCCGCCGCTTGGCGATCGTCCCTTCGGACGGGTTGTTGACGGCATAGTAATAAATGTTGGGCAAATCCCCAATCAAACTATCGGGATAACATTCGCCGGACATCCCCACCTGTTTGCCGGGCATGAATTCCAAGGAGCCGTGGGTGCCAAAGTGCAACACCGCGTCCGCCTGCCAGATTTTTTTCAGGTAGGTGTAGTAGGCGGCAAAGCCATGGTGGGGCGACGCCGATTTGCTGAACAACAACCGCATGGGGTCCCCTTCGTAGCCAAAGGTGGGTTGTACCCCCACAAACACGTTGCCGTAGTGTTTGCCGAACACCAACAGGTTTTGCCCGTCGGAGTTGAGGGTGCCCGGGGCCGGGCCCCACTGGGCGGCAATGCTCTCGTAATCGGCGGTGTGGGCTTCGTATTCCCGCACGTTCATCCGATAGGCGATGTTGAGTTCCGGACTGCCGGCCAAGGCGTTGGGGTTGTGCAAAATCTCGTTCATCAATTCGGCAGAGGTGCCGGGCAACCCCTGCACGTCGTAGCCATTGCCCATCAACGACTGCAACACCCGGTGAATCGAGGCGAACACATCCAGATAGGCCGCCGTACCCACGTTCCCCTTGTCTGGGGGGAAACTGAAAACCGTGATCGCGATTTTCTTCTCGTGCCGGGCTTTGCGCCGTAGGTTGCCCCACTTGATCGCCCGGCTGGCAATGGTTTCGATCCGATCGCTCAGGGCGATCGCCCGGCCGGTGGCCCCGTCCCGCCCCGACAACACAATGGGATCGACCGCGCCATCCAACTCCGGCAGCGCCACCTGCAGCGCCACTTGCACCGGGTGCAACCCCAAATCGCTGTCCTGCCATTCCTCCGTGGTTTGGAACACCAAGGGCAACGCCACCATGTAGGGCCGGTTCAGCTTGGCCAAAGCGGCGATCGCCTTGGGGTGATCCTGGCGGGCGGGGCCCCCCACCAAGGCAAACCCGGTCAGGGATACCACGCTGTCTACGATTGCTCGCCGGTTGTCTCCCTTGCCAAGGTAAAAGAAATTCTCTACCGGCTTCGAGAAATCCAAACCACCGGCAAACACCGGCACCGGCCGCGCCCCTTGGTATTCCAATTCCTGCACCACCGCCACATAGTGGGCATCGTCGCGGGTCACCAGGTGGCTCCGGGCCAAAATCACCCCCACACAGGGGGCCAAGGGGTCTTGCAACTCTTCCCCAATGTCGTCGCGGCCGTTGTACCAAGCCAGGTATTCCTCCAGGCTCTCGAACATCTTGGGGGCCAGCGGGTGCCAAATCCCCTCGTCGGGATACACCAACGGCTCCGCCACCTGCAATTCTGCCTTCCGCTCCTGAAAGGCCGGCAGGTAGTTTTGGGCCAGGTTCAACAAGAAGTTTTCGATGTTTTCTTCGGAACCCCCCAACCAATACTGAAACGCCAACATGAAGTTGCGGGCATCCTGAGCCTTGTCCATCGGCAAATACTTCAGGATTTTGGGCAGGGTTTGCACCACTTTTAACATGCTGTCTTGGAAGGAGCTCCCGGCTTTTTCCTTCCGTTTCTTCATGAATTGGGCGATCGCCCCCTTGGATTGCCCCAAGTTCGCCATGTTGAAACTGCCCAGCTTGTTGAGGCGCATCACCTCCGGCATCGACGGAAACACAATGCACGCATCCAGGCGATCGCGCACGGCGGTCACCGCCGCCACCACCTTGGTCGCCACCTCTTCCACAAACACCAGCGAAGCGATGAACACATTGGCTCGGTTCAAGTCTTCGCAAAACGCGGCGTAGCAATCCGGATCGCGAATTTCTTCAATCAGGTACCCGCTGGCCTCAATTTGGAGATGGGGGTTGTCCCGGTTGATGCGCGCGATCGCGGCGGTCAGCACGCTCTGGTATTGGGGCTCCAACACAATGTAGACCAGATTCATCCAAACCTTGCCGGCCACGGCTTCCGGAACGATGCGGCGGGCGGTCGGTCTCACGGGTACAAACATCCAAACTCCTCAAGCCGTAGTGAATCGATGTGCTGCTCAGGCTAGGGCCATGGTACACATCCCCCCCAAGCCCTGAGTTATTACCCCAATGGTTTTGTTACGAAAGTTAATAATTACCAAAGGGGAGGTTTTGGGGGTAGGGGCGGCGGGCGAAGGCCATGGGCAGGGCGAACCCAAAGCTGGCGAGGATGGCGATCGCCCCTTGGGTGCGGCTGAGGACGGCGAGGGCGGGGGTGCCCCCCCCCAACAACAGCCCCCCATCCCACTCGCTCAGACCGGTGAGGCCGGCGATCGCCAGGGTTTGGAGGAAGGGTTGCAGGGCTTGGGCGATGGCTTGGCGGCGGTAGGGAGCGTAGGCCTGGGCGGGGGTAGCCCCCAACGCCAACCGGGTTTCGATTTCGCCGTAGCGCTCCTGCCACAAACGGGTTTCGGTGGCCAGGGTTTGGGCCACCAGTCCCTGGGTAGCCCCCAAAATCAACCCCACCCAGGCCGGGTTTTGGGGAGCCAGGATCAGCAGAACGGGGAGCGATCCCAACCCCGCGGCGAGCGTCCCGGGTCGTCGGCTCCCCGCCAGGGTCACCGCCCCAATCAACAAAGTGGCCGCCCAGGGCCAAGGCCAGAGTATTTCCAGGAAAACTCCCCAGAAAAACAGTTGCAGGGTGCCCTTGAGGACGGTGACGACCACGTCGATCCCTAGGCCCCACCGCCAGCCGATGGTCAGGGCCAGCACCGCCAACCCCGCGATCGCCCCGGTGGTCAGGGACTGCCCTTGCCACACTTGCCAAAAGTTGTCCATCGGCCGGTTTAACGTGGTCTTAACGTTGGCGTACTAGGCTGAATGTAACGAAGAATACTAGGCTTATGCCTCCAAGCAAAAGCGATCGGCTGTCGTTTCAACCGGATTGGCGGCGCTGGCTCGAGGAGATTTACCGGGATCGACCCTTGCACCCCTTTGAGGCGGGTCAGTCGGTTCCCCTGTATCCCCACGAAATTTGGGTGGTGAGCCGGGGGGTGGTGCAGTTGAATACCCTCCACGCTTCGGGGGATGAGGTGTTGTTGGGGTTGGTCTGTCCCTCGATGCCCTTTGGCTTGCCCCTCACCACGTTGGATCCCTACCAAGCGGTGGCTTTGTCCGATGCGGACTTGATGCGTTTGACCGTGACGGAGGTGGAGCAATCTCCCCAGTTGTCGAAGGGGATTGTGCGGCATTTGGTGCGGCGGATGCAGCAGACGGAGGCGCTGCTGGCCCTGGTGAACCAGCGGCGGGTGGAAGACCGGCTGCGGCAGTTGTTGCGGTTGTTGCAGCGGGAGGTGGGGCAAGAGACCCCGGCCGGCACCCGCCTGACGGTACGGCTGACCCACCAGCATTTGGCCAATGCGATCGGCAGCACCCGGGTGACGGTGACGCGGGCTTTGGGGCAGTTCCAGGATGCCGGGTGGCTGAGCATCGATCGCAGCCGCCACATTGTGATTCACGAGGGACTGGAAACGGGTTTGCCCACGGCGGCTCCGGCCTAGCATTGCGGGTCGCGGAAATGGCACAATGCTTGGCAGCAATTGCGGAGCGGCCATGGACTGGGCAGTAGGTACGGTTTGGTTGGTACCCCTGTATGGGTGGTTGGGGGCCCTGCTGACGCTGCCGTGGTCGTTGGGCTGGGTTCGGCGATCGGGGCAGCGACCGGCGGCCTACATCAATTTGTTCATGACCTTTGTGGGGTTGGTGCACAGTGCCATCCTGCTATGGGCCCTGGCGGAGCGGGTGCCCCAGACCCTAGCCATCCCTTGGGTGCGGTTAGGGGACTGGGATCTATCCTTGGCGCTGGAGGTGTCGGCGGTGAGTGCCGGGGCTTCGTTGTTGATCGCCGTGATTAGCCTGTGTGCCCAGACCTACGGTTTGGCTTCGATGGACACCGATTGGTCGTTGGCGCGGTTTTATGCCCTGGTGGGGTTTTTCGAGGGGGCCCTCAGCGGGGTCGCCCTGAGCGATTCTTTGCTGTTGAGCTATGGTCTGCTGGAGCTGTTGACGGTTTCCACCTATTTGC
>DMPD01000313.1:0-353 GCA_003456125.1 Cyanobacteria bacterium UBA8156
CTGCGGCGATCGCCCCTAAAGCATTGCTGAGGTTGTGTTTCCCCGAGATCGTCAGGGTGAGGGTACCCAGGATTTCCCCCTGTTCCCAGATGGTGGCTTGGGTACCGCCGGCACTCAAGCGGATGTCGCTGGCAAAATAATCTGCCTGGGGGTTGGCTAAGCTGTAACCGATGTGAGGTTGCAGGTGTTCCCGGACGTTGGCATCGTCGAGACAGCCAATTACCTGCTGGCACCGAGCGGCAAATTCCTGAAAGCAGTTCACGGTTTCGGTCACACTGCCGTAGCGATCCGGGTGATCCAGCTCGATGTTGGTGACCAGACCAATTTGGGGCGCAAACTTGACAAAAGAGCCA
>DMPD01000313.1:714-864 GCA_003456125.1 Cyanobacteria bacterium UBA8156
CGGACTCGTCGGCTTCGGCCACCAGCGGGCCGTTCCCCAAGCGGGCGTTGCCTTGCCAGGCGTTGACTTCGCCCCCCACCACGATCGCCGGGTCGAGTCCCGCCTGCAACAACAAAAAGCCAATCAAGCTGCTGGTGGTGGTTTTGCCAT
>DMPD01000313.1:1173-4446 GCA_003456125.1 Cyanobacteria bacterium UBA8156
CTGCTGGTGGTGGTTTTGCCATGGGTACCGGCAACGGCAATGCTGTCGCTTTGTTCAATCAGGGCGGCTAAAAGGTCGGAGCGATGAAAGACCGGGAGACCCAAGCACTGCGCCGCGATCAGTTCGGGGTTGCGGTCAGCGATCGCACTGGAGTAGACAACTTGGGGGGACTGTTGGGGATTAATGTGGTCGGCATGATGCCCCTGATGAATCGTGATCCCCAAATCCCGCAGCCGATTGGTGCTGCCGTTGCAGGAAATGTCCGAACCAGAAACCGGACAACCCCGTCCTATCAAAATATGGGCAATCGCAGACATGCCAATGCCACCGATCCCAATAAAATGAAACGGTCTTCCGCTGAAATCTATCGAATTCAGCATCGTTGCTCCTTGCTCTTCACACCCAATGACGGCGCCATCATACCAAGAATTCTGAAATCGCGCCATGAATCGCAAGCTGAGGGCATTTTCGGACGATTGCGCCCCTTTATCGGGCCCCTTACACCATCAGGGCTTCGAGGGCGGTACTGTCCCGTAGGCACAGTACGTCGCGATCGCGGGGGCGGACGATCAGTCCTTTGGTTTCGAGCTTGCCCAGCACCCGCGTGACGGTTTCGCGGGCTAGGCCACTGAGGCCGCTCAACTCCCGGTGGGGCAGGTTGGGGATTTCGATGCCTTGGGGCCCACCCACGCCCTGGCTTTCGGCAATGAACAGCAACACGTCGGCGACACGGGCGGTGCTGTCGGATTCCCGGAGTCGCAACCGCCGATTGACCTGCCGCAAGCGTTTGGCCAACAAGCGGGCGAGGTGAATACCGGCGGCGGCCTCGGTCTCCAGCAAATGCAGGAAGTCGGCGGCCGGAAAACTGGCGACGCTGGCTTCGCTGAGGGTGAGCACATCGGTGGAACGGGGCACCCGATCCAAGGGGGCCATCTCGCCGAACATTTCGCCGGTGCCCAAAACGTTGAGGGTGACCTCTTTGCCGTCAAAGTTGTAGGTGCGAATTTTTAGCCAGCCCCTCAGCACGAAGTAGACGGAGTTGCCCCAGTCGTTTTCGAGCAGGATGGCCTGATGGGCCGGGTGTTGACGCACCACCACCCGGGCGATCGCCCGTTGGACGGCCGCCGGTGGCAAATCCCGGAAAAAAGGCAATTCGGCAATTTGGGCTTGCCATTCGTTGGGGACAGAGGTATGAACAGGGACAGCCATGGGCACAGAGCCTTTCCGACAAATTCAACAAGACTTGATGATTTAGCGTCAACTAGCGCAGTTGATCCCGCAGCGCCCGCAGGCGCTCCGGAGAGAGGTTCACTTGCACTTCCAGCTTTTGGCCCTCGTCCCGCAGCAACAGGATGGCTTCGCCGCTGGGGCGGACGCTGGCGGCTACTTCCGGATTTTGCAGGGTTAACCCCTGGTAGATCACCTGAAAGGAGGTGACGCGGATCAGGTAGTTGCGGCCGGAGGCGGGATAGGCAGTGATTTGCTGCAACTCCGGATCGAGGGTGAGGGCGGCCACGGTCAGGCTGCGTTCGCTGTCGCTGCCGGGTTTGTACCAGTAGAGGGTCAGCCCCCGCAGACTGGGGGTCTGGATGGCAAAAATTTCATCGAATTGCTCGTCGTTGTCCCACACAATGCCCGAAGGCTGGCCCGAAGGAGGCAGTTGTCGCTGTTTCCAGGAAACTTTCTGACCGTTGAGGGCCGCCCACCACTGGCCGATTTGAGCCAATTTCCGATCGCTGTCGGGATCGTTGCTGCCGCTAACCCATTGCACCGTTGCCATGGCTGTTTTTTCCACACTGTCGCTATTGTGGCAGGAAACGGAGCCGGGATGCAGGGCTTTCATTTGCTTTACACTAAAAACGCTTTGCCGAAAACGATGGGAAGAAGGTGGGCGGTGGTGGGGCTATTGACCAAAGGGTTTGAGGTGGAGATGTACACCGGCACTCCCCAGGGGGAAGCGGTGGGTTTTGCCGATCGCATTGTGGCGGCATTGCCGGGGTTTGTGCGGGAACCGGACAGCCGCAACGTGGAATACACCACGCCGCCCCTCCCCCGCTACGAACACCTGTTGGTGGCGCTGCTGAAGCCCCGCGCCCAATTGCGCGCCTATTTGCAAACCCTGGGGGATTACACGTTGTTGCCGGGGAGTACCCTGGCGCTGGGGGGCAGCGATCGCTTTGTCCGCTCCGATCCCCAAAATCCTTACCACGATTACATTGAGCAGACCTATGGTACACGGGTGGTCACCGCCAGCATTCACATCAATGTGGGCATTCCAGAGCCGGAGCTGCTGATGCAGGCCTGCCGCTTGATCCGGATGGAGGCGGCCCTCTACCTGGCCCTGAGTGCGTCTTCGCCGTTTTTGGATGGTCAGGTTACGGGTAGTTTCTCCCACCGCTGGCAGGTGTTCCCCCGCACGCCGGCGACGGTGCCCCTGTTTGCCAGCCACAGCCACTACATTGACTGGACCAACGACCAACTGGCGTTGGGTACCATGCAAAATGTCCGCCACCTCTGGAGCAGTGTCCGCCCCAATGGCGATCGCCGCCCCTACGACCTCAACCGCCTGGAGCTGCGCATCTGCGATCTGGTCAGCGATCCGGTGGCCCTGTTGGCCATTACCACCCTTCTGGAACTGCGCCTGCACCAAATGCTGGCTAAGCCGGAGTCCCTCGATCCCCTCACCCGATCGCCCTTTACCCCCACCGAACTGGCGGCGATCGCCGATCGTAACGAAGATGCGGTGGCGCGCCAAGGTCTGGCGGCGCCAATCGTACGCTGGGATACAGGCGAAACCCTGTCCGCCGCCGACTGGATCGCCAATCAACAGGCCGAAGTTACCGATTTAGCCCGGGAGTTGGGGATCGCCTGTTTCTTGGGGCCCCTATCCTCAATTCTGGCCCACGGCCCCGAAGCCCATCGCTGGCTGCAGGCCCACCACCAGGGGCGATCGCCCACAGACATCCTCCAAACCGCCATCCAAACCATGGCCCATCAAGAACAAAACCTCCTCGTTCTTCTCTAACTAGGCATAGACAGAATTAAATCTTATCTACCAAAAGAATAGCTTTTGCCATATGATTGGCTGACGGTTGGGCTTAGATGCTGACCGTGTTTTTTGTTATTTTATTTTCTGGAAGCCATGGTGGAAACGAAGGTTGCGGGGGCGATGCCGGCGGCATCGTGGCACTCCCTGGAAGCAAGTGCCGTGCTGACCAATTTGCAGGTGTCGCCGGAAGCGGGATTATCGGCGGCGGCGGTGGCGGAGCGGCG
>DMPD01000313.1:4767-5175 GCA_003456125.1 Cyanobacteria bacterium UBA8156
GCGGCGGTGGCGGAGCGGCGGCAGCGCTACGGGGAAAACTCTCTGCCGGAAAGAAAGGAATTGCCGGCAATTTTGAAACTTTTGCAACAGTTTAACCAACCGCTGCTGTACATCTTGATTTCGGCAGGGGCGATCAAAGCGTTTTTGGGGGAGTGGACCAACGCCACCGTGATTTGGGGGGTGACCACCACCAACGCCATCATCAGTTACTTTCAGGAATCCCGCGCCGAAAGCGCGATCGCGGCCCTATCCCAGAGCGTGGTGACCACGGCCACGGTGATGCGGGACGGCGACAAAAAACAAATCCCTTCGGTGGAGTTGGTGCCGGGGGACATTGTGTTGTTGGCTTCGGGGGACAAGGTGCCGGCGGATTTGCGCCTGACCTACGTCCGCGACCTGCAGATCGAC